>JBFLYJ010000268.1:0-4886 GCA_040756635.1 Nitrospirota bacterium | reverse complement strand
TATATAAATGGACGGGAAAATCCGCAAAAGGGGCTTTAGTAAAAGGTGAACTTACGGCTGCCTCAAAGGAGGAGGTACAGGCTTATCTTAGAAAACAGCGAATCATCCCAAACAGGATATACCAGAAGCCAAAACCACTGTTCAGCAGCGGATCGGGCAGCGTCAAAGACAAAGACCTCGTTGTCTTTACACGACAGTTCGCCACCATGATCGGCGCGGGTCTTCCGCTTGTGCAGGCCATGGATATCCTCTCAAAGCAGACCGAGAACAAGGCCTTCGCCAATATTATAGGTGAAATAAAAAATGACGTTGAAGGGGGCTCCACGTTCGCCGACGCCCTTAAGAAATATCCCAGGATTTTCTCTGAACTGTATTCAAACATGGTAGGCGCGGGAGAGGCAGGCGGTATTCTGGACACTATTCTGATCAGACTTGCCACGTATATAGAAAAAGCCCAGAACCTCAAGCGGAAAGTCAAAGGCGCCATGGTTTATCCGGCCGTCGTTATAACTGTCGCGGTGCTTGTGATCGTTATTATCATGGTCTTTGTCGTACCGACTTTCAGCAAGATGTTTTCACAGCTCGGCGGAGAACTCCCTGCCCCTACCCAGTTTATCATTAATCTGAGCATGTTCCTGGGGGGCGCAGGCGGTCTCATTACCCTTGCTAGTGTTATCGGGATAATAGTATTTATAACCCAGTTCAGACGGACCGAGAATGGCAGGAAGATCACCGACCGGATAATCCTGATGCTTCCCGTAGTCGGTGTCCTCTTTAAAAAGGTCGCTGTGGCAAAATTTACACGGACCCTGGGCACTCTGATCAGCAGCGGTGTACCCATACTTGACGGGCTGACCATAACAGCCAAAACAGCCGGTAACAAGGTCATTGAAAAGGCCGTTATGGAAGTGAGACAGGGGGTTTCCGAAGGGCAGACAATCGCCGAGCCTCTGTCACAGGCCAAGGTATTTCCCCCGATGGTAAACCAGATGATAGCGGTCGGAGAGTCTACCGGCGCTCTTGACAACATGCTTGACAAGATCGCGGATTTTTATGACGATGAAGTTGATATCGCCGTCGGCGCCCTTACGTCGATGATCGAGCCGGTACTGATGGTGTTTCTCGGAGGCACTGTAGGTTTCATAGTAGTGGCGATGTATCTGCCGATATTTAAACTGATAACTCTCATTAAATGATCCCTTGCAGTCTCTGATGCCGACAAGATGTGAGGCTGAGAATTTAATTTAATGAAGGCTGCAAGACCTTCTATACAGAACTTATCATCCTCACATCTTATCTTTGTTCATCCTCAATGCCGGGGGTATATAATCCGGTGCAATATCCTGATAACACCAGCAGACGGCAGGATGGCATAATTAAAATAAATTGGCTATCTTAAAATGAATATGCAAACTGACCTGATTAAACGAGTAAACGCACTGATCTACGTCCGGGTCGTGATCGTGACCATCCTTCTAGATTCGTTTTATATATTCAGGATAGGTTACGACAAATTGTCCAGTTCACCGGACCTGTCATACTTCATAGCCTCCCTTTATTTCATCACGATAGTGTATGCCCTGGTCATGCGCAGGTTAAAAACTGTTTTCCAGTATACTGTTTTCGCTTACCTCCAGATCATTATCGATATTGTCGCGGAAACAACGCTTATTTATATAACGGGAGGGATAGAAAGCCAGTTTGCATTCATGTATCCTTTAAGCATCATTTCAGCAGGCATAATCCTTGACAGGCGCGCCTGTCTGCTGACCGCTACGCTGAGCAGTGTCCTGTATGGTGTGCTGCTGGACCTTCAGTTGTACGAAATTATTACTATCCAGCCTGCCGCCTATTTTTCGGAAAAGGACTTCTTCTACAACATATTCGCCCATATTACCGCCTTCTATCTGGTAGGTTATCTGAGCGGATATCTGTCTGATAAATTACACAAGGCAACACAGAGCCTGAAAGAACGAGACGTTGTCTTGAGTGATCTGAAGGCCTTCAGTAAATACATAATAGAAAGTATGCCGAGCGGGATATTTACTACGGACCTGAACAGACGGATTATTTCATTCAACACGGCTGCCCAGGAAATAACAAAAATGAGCCATTCCGATGTTGCCGGCAGGACCACTGAAGAAATATTCCCGTTCATAAGCACCAATCAGCCCTCTTTGGAAAGGGTGGAAGGCGAGATGCTGCGCGATGGTGAAACTTTCCCGGTAGGAATGAGGATATCAAAACTCAGAGACGCTTCGGGAAAGACCATAGGACAGATCGGAGTTTTTCAGGACCTGACCGAACTGAAGGCCATGGAAGCGGAAGTGAAGAGAAAAGAAAAATGGGCTTTCATAGGGGAACTGTCCGCTTCAATCGCCCATGAGCTGAGAAACCCTCTTGCCTCGCTGAAGGGGGCGGTCGAGATGCTGCGTGAAAAAAAGGTTTCGGAGGAGCATGCCGACCATCTGATGACAATAGCCCTGTCGGAGATGGACCGGCTGAACGGTATAATAACTGACTTTCTGCTGTACGCAAGGCCGCAGGAGTTAAACAAGGAGCCTTTTGATCTTCACGAATCTCTAAGAAATGTAGTGACCCTTTTAGAGCGTTCTGAATCAAAAGGGGAAAATGTTACAATATCAACAAAAACAGACGGGAAATTATATATTACCGGCGATTCCAGGCAGATACAGCAGGTGTTCTGGAACCTCGGGATAAATGCGGTAGACGCCGTGGCTGACGGAGGGGATGTCGAAATATATACGAAACGGACCGGTCATTCAACAGAAGTTATTTTTAGAGACAACGGGGCTGGTATAGGCAAAAACGATATTGACAAAGTCTTTTATCCCTTTTTTACCACAAAGGAAAAAGGGACCGGACTGGGGCTCTCAATCGCCCATAAAATAATAGAGGAGCACGGAGGTAAAATATCTGTCGAATCAGGAGGGATTGGAAGGGGCACTACCTTCAGGGTGATTTTCCCGCTGGAGAAATCATGACCCTGCTTCTGCCGGGGAACTTTTATGAAAACAATTAAGGGCAATATCCTGGTTGTCGATGACGAAAAAAGCATGAGGGAGATACTCGAGATCTTCCTGAGAAATGAAGGCTACGGCGTGTCGATTGCCGAAAACGGGGAAAAAGCGATTGAGGCCGTAAAAAAAGATATCTTCGACCTCATAATTACCGACATGAAGATGCCCAAGGTCGGCGGACTCGAACTTCTGAAGAATGTAAAGCAGATTACACCCGATACGGTTGTTGTAATAATAACCGCCTTCGGCAACACTGATTCCGCGGTCGAGGCCATGAAGCTGGGGGCTTACGATTATATACAGAAGCCGTTTCAGCTAGACAATATCCGTCTGGTCGTCAAGAACGCCCTTGAGAAGCAAAAGCTCCAGAAGGACGTTTCACTGCTTAAGCAGCAGCTAAAACCCCCTTCCCTGGAAAATATCATAGGCAAGAGCGCCTCCATGCAGACATTGTTTTCAGTAATCTCAAAGACAGCTGAAAGCAATGCCAGCGTACTTATTTCAGGCGAAAGCGGCACTGGCAAGGAACTGGTCGCGAAGGCCATTCATAGTCTCAGTCCAAGAAAGGACAACCATTTTGTCGCGGTAAACTGCGCCGCCATCCCCGAGGGCCTTCTTGAGAGCGAGCTGTTCGGTTATATGAAGGGTGCCTTTACAGGCGCCGCGTCAAACAAACAGGGGTTGTTCGAGCTCGCTAATGAGGGCACACTTTTTCTTGACGAAATAGGTGAAATGCCGATGAGCCTGCAGGCAAAACTGCTGAGGGTCATCGAGGGAGACTCCTTTCGCAGGGTTGGGGGACTATCGGACCTTAATGTCGACGTACGGATAATATCGGCTACGAACAAGAACCTGCAGGAACTGATTGAACAGAAACAATTCAGAGAAGACCTTTACTTCAGGTTGAATGTGTTGTCCGTTAAGATACCCCCGTTAAGGGAACGTCGGGACGATATCCCGCTGCTGGTGGACCATTTCCTGATAAAATTTACGGGCAATAAAAAACGCTTCTCCAGGGAGGCGATCGAACTTCTCAAAAACTATCACTGGAAAGGCAATGTGAGAGAGCTCGAAAATATCATCGAGAGGACGGTCCTGCTTTGTGACAGTGACGTAATTAATGCTGAGCACCTTCCTGATGAAATAAGCTCCGTCTCAAAGAATGAAAAAGTTGTTGTGCCCTCTGGCGGCATGGACATCGATAAACTTATGGAAGACACGGAAAAGGCCTATATACTGAATGCCCTTGAGAAGACAAACGGTGTCAAGACAGAAGCGGCCAAACTCCTTAACCTTACCTTCAGGTCCTTCAGACATAAACTGAAAAAGTACGGGATAGACAAGAAGATCATCACTGACTGAGTGTTTGATATTTCCGCGTATATCCATGTACAGCCGATGTTCACTGCCACCGCGTTTATAATCCATCTCGTATGCCACTGATTATTCACAAAGCAAGGCTGGTATGTTCCGGATAAAGCGACTTCCTTTTTCAGCTTAACAACAGAAAATACCGGTTACCGGTGCGGGTTAGACAAAATGTTGCTTTATATGATATAAATCATAGATCGATTTTTACTCAAGAAGTATTCTAAAGTAATTAATGGGCTTATGGGTTTATTGAAAACATTTAACAGTAACTATTTCATTCTTTGGAGGCGAGAATATGCAAACACAAAATTCACGCGCGTATATCAATGACTTTCTTTACTTTTCAATAACTTCTGATGGGAGGTCCGAAGGGGATTTACTCTGCTGTTCAGGCATTAATGTCGACCGTTTTACACCAATCACAAAAGGACGGCATAATCCTATGTCAAATCCTGCCATCCGGGGGCTTCAACT
>JBFLYJ010000267.1:0-4936 GCA_040756635.1 Nitrospirota bacterium | reverse complement strand
TCAGCCCTCGCTCCGGTTTCCGACAGGAAGTCTTCTTGAAGGATTAAAAACAACGCCCAGACTGAGATTCTTCAGGGGAATAATATTTCTCAGGATGGCGTCCCTTTTCCTGATAATCATCGCACTGGCCCGTCCGCAGCTTATGCTGCAGGAAAGGAGTATCGAGACCGAGGGCATAGACATCGTCCTTGCCATTGATACATCCACCAGCATGCTCGCGGAGGATTTTGAACTCGGCGGAAAGCGTAATAACAGGCTGGAAGTCGTCAGAGATGTTGTTAAAGACTTTATATCACACCGCCGCAGCGACAGGATAGGCATAGTCGCTTTTGCCGGGAATGCATACACGGTCGCGCCCCTCACTCTTGATTACGGATGGTTGATGCAGAACCTCGAAAGGGTCAAGATCGGCATGACCGAAGACGGCACCGCAATAGGTTCCGGGATAAGCACGGCCCTTAACAGGCTGAAGGATTCCGAGGCAAAAGGGAAGGTCGTTATTCTTCTGACCGACGGCAGAAACAACGCGGGCAAGATTTCACCGCTTACAGCCGCTGACGCGGCGAGGGCACTGAACATCAAGGTATATACGATCGGGGCCGGTTCAAAGGGACTGGTGCCATACCCGGCCAAGGACTTCTTCGGCAACACGTTCTACAGGCAGGTACAGATCGATATTGATGATGAAACCCTGAAGAAGATCGCGGAAAAGACAAAGGCGCTTTATTACCGGGCCACAGACACGAAATCGCTCAGAAATATTTATGCTGAAATAGACAGGATCGAAAAGACGCCCATTGAAGAAAAGGGATACACTGAATACAAAGAACTGTTTCATCTTTTTCTGGTCCCTGCCCTTCTCCTGTTATTGTCAGAGGTGATATTGAGAAATACCTGGTTGAGGAGGATACCGTAAAAACTGTTCCATCCGCTTGATCCGTTTGAACTGTTCAAGCGGTTGAAACAGTTGAAACTTGGATTTTATTATGATATTCGGTAACTTTCACGCAATACATTTTATGTGGCTGCTGCCTGCCCTGGTCTTATTTTATCTTTGGTCATATAAAAAGAGGACCGGGGAGATGGAGGCATTTGCGGCCGGTGACCTGCTCGTTCATTTAACCCCGTCGACTGACAGGAAGAAGCAGAACATAAAATTTCTGCTTGTCCTGCTCTCGGTTTTTATCATGGCCCTGTCCCTGATGAGACCTCAATGGGGATTTGAGTGGAAACATGTGACCCGGAGCGGTCTGGACATCCTTATCGCCATCGACACGTCAAAGAGCATGCTGGCGGAGGATGTGAAGCCCAACAGGCTGGAACGCTCCAAACTCGCGGTAAAGGACCTCGTCCGGAAGCTGCAGGGCGACAGGATCGGGCTTATCGCCTTTGCGGGGAATGCCTTTCTGCAGTGTCCGCTTACGGTTGACTACAGCGGCTTTACGCACTCTCTTGATGACCTGAGCGTCAATACCCTTCCAAAAGGCGGGACGTCTCTGTCAAACGCGATAAAGACGGCCCTCGAAAGCTACGAAGGCGGCAAGAAGAAATATATGGCGCTTGTAATTATCACAGACGGGGAAGACCATGAGGGAAATGCCGTTGAATGGGCTGAAAAGGCAAAGGAAGCGGGTATTAAAATATTCACTATCGGCATCGGGACTAAAGAAGGTGACCTTATCCCTGTTACTGACGAATCAGGGAACCGTATGTTTCTGAAAGACCGGAACGGGAACGTCGTAAAGACCAGCCTGGATGAAAAGACACTCCAGGACATCGCCCTCACCACCGGCGGCAGTTACGTAAAGGCAACCTCCACTGAATTCGGCCTGGACCTTATATATGAAGAAAAGCTCTCAAAGATGGAGAAGCGGGAGGTTGAAAATAAAATGGTCAGGAAATATTATGACAGATACCAGATACCACTTATAATGGCGCTATTGATGCTTTGCATCGAACCGTTTATCAGGGAGAGGAAAACGGGTTTTTAAAACCGTAGGGGCGTAATATGCTACGACCCTACATGGAAAGAATACAGGAAAAATGAGAACAGTATTTATCAGTATATTATCTGTTTATTTTTTATTGCTCATTGTTAACGGCTCAATCGCGTCTCCTTCCGGCGACATAAGTGAAGGGAATAAATTATACAGGCAGGAGAAATACGGTGAAGCGGCGGAAAGCTACAATAAGGCGCTGAAGCAGTCGCCTGATTCGGACATAGCCCATTTCAACCTTGGAGACGCCCTGTACAAGAAGGGACAGTATAAGGAGGCAGTTGATGCCTTTACAAAGGCACTGAGTACTGACAATAAGGCGATTGAGGCAAAGGCGATCTACAACCTGGCAAACACCAAATATAAGCTCGGCAGTGAAGCGGCAAATTCAGATCTTGACTCCGCGATAAGCATGTATCGTGAGGCCCTTGAATATTACAAACGCGCCATGCAGATGAAAGAGGGCGACAAAGACGCAAAATATAATCACGAGCTGGTAGAGAAAAAGTTGAAGGTCCTGCTGGAACAGGCAAAGAACCGGAAGCAGGACCAGGACAAGAACAAAGACAAGGAACAGGATAAAAAAGACAAAAAGGAAGGAAAGCAATCGCAGGAAAAATCAGGACAGCAAAAAGAAGAAGATCAGAAACAGCAGTCCGCGCAGCAGAATAATAAAAACGCTGAAGACAGGAAGTCCGGCTCAAAAGAAGACAAGGGGAAATCAGCAGGTCAAGATGAATCTAAAGACAAAACGCCTTCCGGTACCGGAAAAGATAAAGAAGGCATGACGCCTGAAGAGGCGAGGATGCTCCTTGACGCCTATGGACAGGAAGGGACCATAAATGACAAGCATGAAGTCAGGGGATATTCAGGGGAGGTCCTGAGGGACTGGTAACATGAAGGATTACAGGAAAAGACACATTAAAGCAGTCATCAAATATCTGATCCTGGCGGTCATTATGATATCATCCGCTGCGGACGCCGGGGAGATTAATTTCCAGGCCTCAATAGACAGCGCTGTAATTTATATCGGGCAAAGCGCCCAGCTTCAGCTCCAGTTCCAGGGGTCCACAGACATCCCTGCCCCGGGAATTTCCTCTATTGACGGATTCCAGATACGCTATGCCGGGCCTTCCACAATGATGTCCATAGTAAACGGCAGGATGTCATCTTCAGTTACTCACATATACAGACTCATGCCTATAAAAACTGGGAAGTTTCAGATCGGACCTTTTTCCTTCCAGCATGAAGGGGACACGTATAAGTCAAACTCCCTTACTGTGGAAGTCCTTGACAGCGCTTCATCTGCAGGGGGCCGTACAGAGCAGAAGAAGCAGAGTCCGGAAACCGTTCTTGGCGACAGGATTTTTGTAAAAATGATCGCCGGGAAAAGGAGCGCTTATGTAAATGAAACGATACCTTTGACCATAAAACTCTACGTCAGCGGAATAGGAGTGCGCGATATTCAGTACCCCGAATTTGACCGTGAAGGGTTCTCAGGCGGCCAGTTTGACAAACCGGGCCAGTACAGGGAAACCGTCGGAGGATCAGAGTATGAAGTTGTGGAGTTCAGGACCGGCATATTCGCAGCCAGGGAAGGCAGCTTCACATTAGGCCCGGCCCGTATCAAGGCGAATGTGGTCAGTCACAAAAGGAAAGGCCGCCGTTCCCCTTTTGATAACTTTTTCGGACAGGACCCTTTTGATGACTTTTTCGGCGGATATGAGGCATACCCCGTAGAGCTGAAGTCTAAAGCCGTTTCCCTTAAGGTCCTGCCTCTGCCCGGGACCGGAAGGCCCGCTGATTTTAAGGGGGCGCTCGGGAATTTCAAGTTCGATCTGGAAGTCTCTCCCGACGAGGTCAAGGCCGGTGATCCCATTACGCTGAAAATGATCGTATCAGGCAGCGGCAATCTTGATTCAGTTACAAGTCCGTCCCTGAAGCAGCATGACGGATTTAAGTCCTATGAACCGCAGGCAAGACAGGAAGGCGGCAGGAAGATATTCGAACAGGTTCTGATACCGACAGCTGATACCGTGAAGGAAGTCCCCCAGGTCTCCTTCAGCTTTTTCAATACCGACAGAGGTGAATATCAGACAATAGTACGAGGTGGGACCCCGCTTAAAGTGCTTAAGTCCGACAGAAAGGAAGAGGTGACCATACTTGACTCCACGGAGAGCGCCGCAAGGCCGGTCGCCAGGGAGAAATTCGGAAGAGACATTATCTATATAAAAGAATCCCCTGGTTCATTTATGAGGCAAGGCGGGTATCTTTACAAAAATCCGATCTTCCTGGTCCTGCAGATAGTGCCTGTGCTGGCGTATTTCAGCTTATGGGTGATGCACCGGCGTAAAGAGAGACTGAGTTCGGATGTCAGTTACGCCCGGCGCCTTTCGGCCCCGCGGAAGGCCAGCAAGGGTATTCGTGAGACAGAGAATTTCCTGGCTCATAATAAGACCGACGAGTTTTATGATGCGGTCTTCAGGACCCTCAGGGAATATATCGGAAACCGCTTTCATGTTCCATCAGGGGGAATTACCGCTGATTCAGTATCTGAATTACTGAGAGACAACGACCTTCCTCAGGACTCGTTGTTAAAACTTATAAATATACTCCGGGAATGCGATATGGCCAGATACGCGCCTTCTGAGTTCAGCGCGGACAGAATGCAGGAGACCATGAAGGGACTGAAAGAGATCATCGACAGTCTTGAAAGGTATAAAGGATGAAAAACAAGTGTCTGATCACCGCATGCATCATCATTGTCATTAGTGCGCTGATGTTCTTACCGGCTGCAGCAGCGGCACAGGAGAAGAGCTTCTACAAGGGGAACGCATTATATGAGGAAGGCCGGTATGACCTTGCGATAAAGGAATATTCACAGCTGCTCGCGCAGGGAATCGAGAGCGGTAACCTTTACTTTAACATCGGGAATTGTT
>JBFLYJ010000266.1:0-4957 GCA_040756635.1 Nitrospirota bacterium | reverse complement strand
TATGGAGCAGCCGAGTCCTCTGAATGTTTTTTTCGGACTGTATTTTTTTATGTCAAAGAAGAGCTTTCTCGCCAGAGAATATCCATTGCTGTGCAGGCCGCTCGATGAAAGGCCTATAAGCATGTCTCCCGCGCGGATGTCCTTGCCGTTAATGATCTTGTTTTTATCCACGATCCCTACAGCGAATCCAGCGAGGTCGTATTCACCTGGGCCATAGAAACCGGGCATCTCGGCTGTTTCTCCGCCGATAAGCGCGCAGTCCGCCATACTGCAGCCTTCCGCGATTCCTTTTATCACATTCCCGGCCGTCCTGACCGACAGCTTTCCCGTAGCAAAATAATCGAGGAAGAAGAGGGGCCTCGCGCCGCTCGTGAGGATATCATTTACGGACATCGCGACAAGATCTATGCCTACCGTATCATGTCTGTTCATCATGAACGCTATCTTTAATTTCGTACCGACACCGTCCGTGCCGCTTACCAGCACCGGATTTTTATATCGGGCCGTATCCAGTTTGCAGAAAGCACCGAATGACCCTATGTCAGTCATGACAAAGGGTTTGAACGTAGACCTCGCCAGGGGTTTGATAATGTCCACAAGACGGTTGCCCTCATTAATGTCGACACCAGATTTTTTATATGTCAGCTTCA
The DNA here is from genome assembly GCA_040756635.1 of Nitrospirota bacterium. Taxonomy (GTDB): domain Bacteria; phylum Nitrospirota; class Thermodesulfovibrionia; order UBA6902; family UBA6902; genus UBA6902. The sequence continues at coordinate 4,307 of JBFLYJ010000266.1, read as the reverse complement.
TGGTTCTCCTTGAGTTTGCTGAGTCCTTTTTCAGCTGCCTTCTGGGCCGCAGCCTTTTTGGTTTTGCCTTTACCTGAACCGTAGAAATCGTCTTTTATAAAAACCTTGACCTCAAAAGTCTTCTTGTGCTCCGGTCCCTCTTCCTTGTGAATAACGTATTTCGGCAAGACGCCGAAACGTGCCTGGGCCACCTCCTGGAGTTTTGTCTTAAAATCAAAGATAAAGTTGGTCGATGCAAGCTGATCGATCTTTGAGACCAGGCGGCCCAGTACGAATTCCCGGGCATTTTTGTATCCCCCGTCGAGATAAATAGCAGCCAGCACAGCCTCGAAGGCATCGGCCAGCAGGGATGACTTTTTCCTGCCGCCGGTCATTTCTTCCCCTCTGCCCAGTAGAAGATAGGAACCTAAATCGATGTCATTGGCTGTCTGCGCAAGTGTCGATTCCTGTACCGCGTACGCCTTGATCCTGGAGAGGTCGGCCTCGGTAAAATCAGGGTACGAATTGAACAGGTATTCACTGACTATCAGTTCGAGGACCGCGTCACCGAGGAACTCCACGCGTTCATTAAATAGAGTATCTTCATTGGACTTTTCGTGCGCATAGGATTTATGGGTAAGAGCCTCTTTTAACCGAGACTTCTTCTTGAAGGTATAACCCAGGGAGTTTTCAAGACTGGACAAATCTTCTGATGATGATACATCCATTAGTTCCACCGAATCCGAATGAGTTTGACATCGCTATATTTAAATCAAGGGCCCTTGCCTTATGCGGGACATAATCCAGATCACACCCGTCATCAGGGTTATCGAGGTTGATAGTCGGGGGCACGACTTTGTCCCTGATACTCAAAACGCATATTACCGCCTCAACCCCCCCGGAGGCTCCCAGCAGATGACCTATCATTGACTTTGTGGAGCTGACGCATAACTTATATGCATGGTCTCCAAAGACGCTCTTAATAGCCGTGGTCTCAATTTCGTCCCCGTACTTTGTGGACGTGCCGTGGGCATTGACGTATTGGACCTGTTCAGGGGCGATCTCGGCATCCCTGATCGCGGACTTCATGCATCTGGCGGCGCCGTCTCCGCTCTGAGAAGGACTTGTTATGTGATATGCGTCGGAGTTAAGCCCGTAGCCGATGATTTCGGAATAAATCCTCGCTCCGCGTTTCAGCGCGTGTTCCATTTCTTCAAGGATCAGGATTCCTGCGCCTTCTCCCATTACAAAACCGTCCCTGTCCCTGTCAAACGGCCTGCTGGCCCTGTCCGGTTCATCGTTTCGCGTTGAGAGTGCCTTCATAGAAGTAAATCCCGCAATACCCAGAGGCGTAATGACCGCCTCGGTGCCGCCGCATATCATCGCGTCGGCAAAGCCGTTCTGTATCAGCTTGTAAGCGTCACCGATAGCGTGAGTGCCGCTGGCGCACGCGGTGGCAACAGCGGAATTTGGCCCCTTTGCGCCGAAGCGTATGGATATATGGCCTGCCGTAAGGTTTATGATCGTCATGGGTATGAAGAACGGGGACACCTTTTTGGGACCCTTCTCAAGCAGGATCTTTTCGTAACGCTCGATCGCCGGAAGCCCGCCGACTCCGGAACCAATGATCACTCCAACCCTCTCGGCGTTGTCATCCGTAATAGTAAGCCCAGAGTCCTCCATCGCAAGCGTGGCCGCAGCCAGACCCAGATGGATGAAACGGTCCATTTTCTTCTGGTCCTTGGTATCTATGAACTTGTCTATTTCAAAGTCCGGAACTTCCGCCGCTATCTGGCATGGGTAGCCTTCGGGGTCAAAATGCGTGATTCTCCTGAACGCGGGGCGTCCTTCAGTCAGGCCTTTCCATGACTTCTCAGTCCCTGTTCCGAGCGGGGTTATCATTCCAACCCCTGTTATAACTATCCTTCTATTCATTATTAATATTCAATCCGGGGAGACCGCAGGGAAATATGAGACAAGAAGTTGAGCAGTTGAGAAGATGGGAGGGAAAAAATGTTGTTTTTCTCTGCATCACAACTTCTTATCTTCTCAACTTCCTTTGACCCGAGTGTCCTCTGCGGCAGGCCCCTGTTTTTTGTCAGTTGCCTGACTTGTCTTCTATATATTTTACTGCGTCCTGTACTTTTAAGATCTTCTCTGCGTCTTCGTCCGGGATCTCGATATTGAACGCCTCTTCAAAAGCCATAACAAGCTCAACGGTATCAAGAGAATCAGCCCCGAGGTCCTCGATAAATGACGCTGCCGGTGTGACCTTGCCCATATCAACTCCAAGCTGTTTTGCTATTATATCCTTTACTTTTGCTTCAACTGACATCTAGCACCTCCATTTTTTTAAATTCAATTCATTATCTGTTTCAGACTGCAGGAAATCAATTATACATATTTGCCGGAATATTTTCACACCTTACATATACATCCCGCCGTTTACATGGATGACCTGGCCGGTTATATAGTCACCTTCTCTTGAAGCAAGGAATATCACGGCATTAGTAACATCTTCAGGCGTTCCGAACTGGCCCAGTGGGATCGCCCTTTTCATTTCATTTTTCACTTCTTCACTAAGCACGTCCGTCATCGCGGTCTGTATAAACCCGGGTGCCACCGCATTGGCCCTTATACCGCGGCTCGCGTATTCCCTGGCAATCGTCTTGGTCAGACCGATAAGGCCCGCTTTTGAGGAGCTATAGTTCGCCTGGCCGGGGTTCCCCATAAAGGCTACCACGGAAGAAATACTTATTATCTTTCCGAAGCGCTGTTTGCTCATTAACTTTATCGCCTCTTTACTGCATAAAAAAGAGCCCTTCAGGTTTATATTAAGGACCGCGTCCCAGTCTTCCTCCTTCATCCTCAGAAGTATCCCGTCCCTTGTGATTCCCGCGTTGTTGACCAGGATATCAATGGGCCCCAGTTCGGAAGTAAAGCTTTTAAAGGAATCGATCACACTTTCCTGGTTTGAAACGTCAAGTTTCAGGGCTATGCTTTTTACCCCGAGAGCGCTGACTTCCTGTGAAGTGCTCCGGGCGCTTTCAATATTAACATCAGCAATGGCGACGTTTGCGCCTTCTCTGGCCATTCCGATGGCGACCGCTTTCCCGATACCCTGGGCAGAGCCCGTTATTAAAGCATTTTTACCTTCAAGTCTCATTACGCCTCCGCCATAAATTGATATGTATATCTCACAGTTATGAAGACGGAATATTATAAAATTTCAGCTTTAAATAGGCAACCCAAATTACCGGGACATTTACGGGGGTTCAAAATCCTTGACTAAAACCGCCCGCTTGAATAAAATTTTTCTATAAGAAGCCTTATGTTAATGAAGCGCGGTGCACCGTGCATAGTAATAACATGAAAAAAACAGGGACCTTCATTAAAAATATTTTGCTCTTTCTCTGCCTTATCGCAGCGGCATCATTCCCGCTCTCCGCGACTGCGGCAGCAAAGGTCAGTCTCGCTGTCTATCCATTTAACGATTTCAGCCGTAATGCTCTCGACATGGAAATTCACAATATTCTTGTTAATGAGCTGTCCGGATATGAATTCATCGAACTCGTTCCGGTGGAAGTGATCAGGGAAAAACTTTTTGAAATAGAACCTCAGTTCATGTGGACCGCAAAGGAAGATTCAGTAAAAAAGGGCGGCATCCTCTGGAAGATTGAGCCCAGGATTATTGAAAAAATAAATGAAAAAGTGGCTGCCAGGTATTCGCTCTACGGGGAACTAATAAGGTACGGGAGCGGCTGGAGCATTAACGCGATTCTTATAAAAGACGGAGACCCCGGACCGTTCAGGTCATTCCGGCTGACCGGGAGGAAAGATGATGATATGCAGGAAAGACTGACCGGGATGTCCAAGAGCATTGCCGACCTGCTTCAGAAGGATTCTGTATTAAAAATGGCTGAAGAGGACATAAGGCAGTACAAGGGCGGTATGGATTCATATTCGGCCGTGATCAGCAAGATGAAAAAATATATAGGCACTGTTCCGGAATCCATTCCTCTCCGGGCGCTGCTTCTTGATCTGTATCTTGAGGACAAGGACGGGGCCGGGGAAGAGATAATGGCGGAAGGATTGAAGATTATTGACATGCTTAAGCAGCAGGAAGGCGCTGACATGCGTTACCTGCTGTCTCTCGCCCTTGATCCGTTCGATACAGTCGCAAGTCAATATGAAAAGAGAAAGGAATGGAAAGACGCTATTGCTGTAAGAAACAGGGCATTCAGGGCATTTCCCTACAATTCTGAACTGCATAAAGAGGGTATGGGCAAAGACCATTACTTTCTCGCGCGCTCGTTTGAAGAAGAGGG
>JBFLYJ010000265.1:0-4962 GCA_040756635.1 Nitrospirota bacterium | reverse complement strand
CTAAAGCCATAGGCGCAAGCAAGGGTGTCATTTACGTCAGGGCGGAATATCCACTTGCCGTCCAGCGTCTGCAGAGGGCCATCGACATATGCAATGAGTCAGGGCTTCTCGGAGAAAATATCCTTGACAGCGGTTTTACATTTGATCTTGAAATATATCTCGGAGCAGGCGCGTTCGTATGCGGTGAGGAGACCGCGCTGATGCGTTCCATCGAAGGACAGCGAGGCATGCCGAGACCTAGGCCCCCCTTCCCTGCCCACAAAGGGCTTTGGGACAAACCCTCGGTCCTGAACAATGTCGAGACCCTCGCGCAGATCGCTCCTATCATTCTGCACGGAGCTGAATGGTACAGGACGCTGGGCACGGAAAAAAGTTCCGGGACCAAGGTGTTCGCCATTACCGGCGACATTAAAAACGTAGGACTGGTCGAAGTACCGATGGGCATACCGCTGAGGACCATAATATATGACATCGGCGGCGGAATGAAGAACAAGAAGAAGAAGTTCAAGTCCGTGCAGATGGGCGGCCCGTCGGGCGGATGTATTCCCGAACAACTTCTCGACATACCGGTCACATATGAAGATGTAATCAAAACAGGCGCCATTATGGGATCAGGCGGTATGGTCGTCATGGATGAAGACACATGCATGGTAAGCACGGCAAAATTCTTCCTTGAATTCACCGCTGACGAATCCTGCGGCAAATGCACTCCCTGCAGGGTCGGGACCAAGGTCATGCTCGACATGCTCACCGATATCACCGAGGGACGCGGAAAGGACGGCGACATCGAAACACTGGAGGACCTCAGCAGGGACATCATCGGAACATCGCTCTGCGGACTCGGTCAGACAGCGCCGAACCCCGTACTTTCAACGATACGTTATTTCAAACATGAGTACGAATCACATATCAAAGACCACTGGTGTCAGGCCGGGATATGCAGCAGCCTCTGCTCTTTCCATATAGTTGAAGAACTCTGCAAGGGATGCGGCGCCTGCCTCAGGGGCTGCCCTCAGCAGGCCGTTGTCGGAGAAAAGAAAAAGCCCCACAGGATAATCCAGGAGCTTTGTATCCAGTGCAGGACATGTTATGACGCCTGCAAATTCGGTTCAATAGAGATAAAACCTGCCATCCGACAAGACAAGACAGCGCTGGCAACAAAGGATGAGGGGGGAAGATAATGATAAACCTGACCATAAACGGCAAAAAGGTTACAGCGCAGCCCGGGGACACGATCCTTGCCGCGGCGCTGAAACATAAAATTTACATACCCAACCTGTGTTATGACAAGCGTCTGAGGCCGTACGGCGGCTGCAGGTTATGTATCGTCGAAGTCGAGGGACAGGCAAGACTGTTCGCGGCCTGTTCATCCCCGGCGGAAGAAGGCATGAACATTACGACTGACACGCCGAGACTGAGAAAACTCAGGCAGACAGTCATAGAACTGCTCCTCGTACACCACCCGCTGGACTGTCCGGAATGCGACAAGGCCGGAGAGTGCGACCTTCAGGACCTGGCCTATGAATTCGGCAAGCCGGAGACCCGGTTCATCAGACACAGGAAAGAGGCGGCCCCTGACGTCAGAGGCCCGCTGATCGAGCTTACGTCCAGACGCTGCATACTCTGCGGCAAGTGCGTGAGGATATGCGCGGAGCACCAGGGAAGAGCTGCCCTTGGCCTTATCGGCAGGGGGTTCCCTACCGTTGTCCAGCCCGCGTTCGGTGAAATACTTGAATGCGATTACTGCGGACAGTGCCTCGACGTCTGCCCAACCGGCGCTATCCTCAGCAAGCCCTACAAATTCACGGCGCGTTCGTGGTTTCTTGAAGAAAGGGACACCACCTGTCCTTTCTGCGGCGTGGGCTGCACTCTTACTCTCGGCATCCGTGAAGGCAGGATCCTCAGATCAAGAGGCAAGGAAGGCAACGGAGTCAGTGACGGCAATCTGTGCGGAAGGGGCAGGTTCGGCATCGATTACATTTACAGCGAAAAACGTCTCAGGACCCCTCTTATCAGGGAAGGAGATGAATTCGTCAAGGCCACATGGGAAGACGCGCTTGCATATGCAGCCAAACATCTCATGTCCGTCAGACAGGCTCACGGCACCGGGTCCATAGGGGCCATCGGTTCCCCGCGATGCACTAACGAAGACAATTTCGCCCTCCAGAAATTTATGAGGACCGTGATCGGCTCAAACAATATAGATTCATCTGCTTCATTCGGATATGCCAAGGTTCAGAAGGCCTGGGAAAAGGCATTCGGTCAAAAAAACCACCCCATCGACCTGCGGTCCCCTCTCGGCAAAGAAGTCATCCTCGTGCTCGAGTCAGACCTGAGCGTCACCCACCCTGTCTTCGGACTGAATATCCTGCAGGCAAAAAGAGAAGGATCACGGCTCATAGTCGCTGATACAAGAGAAACAAAATTGACTCGCCACAGTGCGCTGTGGCTCGGACTTAAAGACGGTACGAGTGTCGCCCTGGTAAACGGGATAATGAAGGTAATTATCGACAATGAACTCTATGACAAGGAAGCAGCCGGTCTGCCGGGCTTTGCGTCGCTTAAGGCGTCGCTGGCAAATTACACGGCTGATAAGGTTTCGGCAATCACGGGCGTCCCCGCGGAAGCCATAACGGTCGCTGCGGAGAACATCGGCAGGGCCCAAAGCAGCATGATCGCCCTGTCGGTCAGCATCTCTGAAAACACGAAGGGCACTGACACGGTGCTGGCCGCGGCAAACCTGGTCAACCTGCTCGGAGAAAAACGCTCGGTATTGCAGGTCCCCGCGGAATATTCGAACACATACGGCGTTTACCAGATGGGCGTTAGACCGGATGAAAAAGGCATATCAGAAATGCTTTATGACGATAACAAGACCGTCAACGCGATGTACATTATGGGTGAAGACCCTGCAACCACCTTCCCGGACAGTTCAAGTGTCATAAGCAAACTGAAGGCGCTCGACTTTCTGGTTGTGCAGGACATCTTTTTAACGGACACCGCTAAACTCGCGAATGTTGTCCTGCCTGCCTCGAGCTGGGCTGAAAAGGACGGGACATTCACTAACGCCGAAGGCAAGATGCAGAAGGTATACAAACTGGTTGACCCGACCGGACAGGCGGTCCCTGACTGGATGATCCTCAAGAACCTTGCCCTGTCAATGGGGAGCGACCTTGGGGCGAGAAACCTCGCGGCTATCCAGGAAGAGATACAGTCCGACCTGCCTGCTTCATCCGCAGGGGATGGTAAAAAGACCTTCAATCCGGTTGAATACGTACCGGCTGCGGAGCCTGATTCTGAACACCCGTTCAGGCTCATCATCAGGGACGTCCTGCAGCATTCAGGCAGCATGTCGACAAGCTCCAAGTCCCTTGATCTTGTAATCTCAGAGGCACTGCTCGAAATAAACGAGGAGGATGCAAAGAAGCGCGGCATTCTGGACAACAGTCATATCCGGCTGACCTCAAGACAGGGGTCGCTGTTCCTGAAAGCCAAGGTCTCCGAAGAGGTCCCTGAGGGCACGGTCTTTGTTCCGACCCATTTCCCTTATGCCAAGATAAACATGCTTACGAACATATCGTCCAACGGTGAAGCGCCGATTATCCCGGTGAAGATCGAGGCGACCTGATAATTTATTCAAAGTGATTACTAAAAACCCTCCACCATTCCGTGGAGGGTTTTTTTATGAATCCGTTTTTAAGCTTCTGGGCTTCCTGTCGTCCTCTCCTAAGCTTTTCTGCATATTTGCATTTAAATATGCGAAACGTAGTGAAGTATATTTCCGCACTTTACAGCCTTTGACAACCGGAGGACTTATAAGTGTTATGTTTTGTCCATTTCTACGGCACCCTTTTGACGATATTAATCCCCTTTAATTTCCACCTATTTCCCCGGCGCAGTGCTTAGGACTGTTAACCATAAACATACCCGTCTCCATCGCCTCAGACGGTTCGAGCTTGCTTCGCAGCTTTGCAGTTTTTTCATCGTCATGATTCATTGAAGCAACAAGAAAAGCAAAGCCATTCGGTGTCAGCTTTTTATCCGCTTTTTTTGCCAGACATTCGCAAATGGGGCCGCCCAGATTGTAAGCTGAGCCACAGGCCTTAGCAAATGCATTAATGTCATTAGCTCCAATGCTTTCTCCATAGCTATTCGTTGCCAGGATAACTACTGAAATTAATATAACATATGTCATTTTCATAATTGCCTCCCTTTTCAGTGATGTTGATACATAGATCATTTAATTAGTCATTATTTCAAATCTAGATATCTAAACCATGTGGAACGGGAACAGCCCAACAGCCCGTCCCTGGATAGGAAATTATAAACTTCCCTGTGGCGTTTGTCACTAAAAAAAATGGATATGGGGTTCTGCCCCGAACCCCGGTATGCCCTTCCGGCGGAGTTACTTTCTTAGCCAGATATGAAAGTAATAAAAAGAAGTTCTTGACTGCCAGCATAAAAAGATATATATAGTCTGTATGTTGTCAAAGACCAGCTATCCACATATTATGCTTTGGAAAAACTCTTGATGAACATTAAAACGTGGAGGAACCAGATGAATAAATACAAAATGGTTACCAAGTCATTGTCTTGGGTAATATCATTCATGATGGTGATGACATTCATTCCTGGCTGTGCGGGATTCAGGGGTTGGGGTTCATCAGCCGGGACATATTATGGACCGTATCGGGATATGGGACAGGGCCGCGCCCGCGCGTTTGTTACTCTTGATAAAGGCGGAACACCTGCGGTCATCGGCATAAGAATGTCGGAAAGCGCTCTGGCTGGTTTGCCGGCGGAGCCGCCTCGTGACGCGGACGGTTGGGAATATGTGCTGGCCCTGCCGAAAGAAGCCGCGAAGTCCGGATATGATCACATCGTAATCGACTGGAACCCGGAGGGACATATCCCTCCAGGGGTTTACGACACACCCCATTTTGATTTTCATTTTTATATGAT
>JBFLYJ010000264.1:0-4968 GCA_040756635.1 Nitrospirota bacterium | reverse complement strand
TTAGATCGCGAAGAGAGATGTCAAGACATACTTGACCTTGCTCAGAAAACTTTGACACGCATTTATTCAGTCAGGCGACAAACAGCGATTGCACCGCATGTCGCGTATCAGCTTTTTAGAAATGACAATATGCAAATCACCTCGACGCTTGATGCAGACATTCAACGATTTTCCGCAGAGACGCTGAATTATCAGATCAATACCCTGAAAAATCAGAATGTCAATGATGGAGCTGTTCTCATCGTTGAAAACAGAACAGGTAATATCCTTGCTTATGTCGGAGGTACGGAAGCAAGTCCGCATTATGTGGACGGCGTTCAGGCGAGAAGACAGGCAGGCTCAACGCTCAAACCGTTTCTTTATGCGTCTGCATTTGAGAAAAGACTTATCACGCCTGCATCCGTTCTGAGTGACAGCCCTGTAGACATTCCGACTGAATATGGCATTTATAAGCCTGGAAATTATGATAATGATTTTAAAGGCCTCGTCTCAGTCCGCACCGCCCTTGCATCATCTCTTAATATCCCGGCAGTCAGGACACTGAAACTCGTGGGCGAAAATAATTTTGTGCGGCGGCTGGAAGCGCTTGGGTTCAATCTTAACCAGACAGATGGTTATTATGGTCCGTCTCTTGCGCTTGGAACTGCGGATGTAAGTCTCTATGAGCTGGTGAATGCATTCAGAGCCTTGGCTAATAAAGGTGTATGGTCTGAAATGAGGTTGACCCCGGACATATCCATCAATAGCCGCAAGAGGATTTATTCCGAAGAATCTGTTTTCTTAATTTCCGATATCCTGTCTGACAGAGCTGCGCGGAGTGTTACGTTCAGTCTGGAAAATCCTCTTTCCACCAGGTTCTGGAGCGTTGTGAAAACCGGAACCAGCAAGGATATGAGGGACAACTGGTGTGTAGGCTTTTCGCAGGATTATACGGTGGGCGCCTGGGTCGGAAATTTTACCGGTGAGCCGATGTGGGACGTCTCAGGCGTATCCGGTGCGGCGCCGGTATGGCTTGAGATTATGAATTATTTACATAAAGACTCGTCTGTGAGACAGAAAAAAGTACCCGGAGGAGTGCGTAAAACACATGTATCATTCGCCAACATGATTGAACCCGACAGGGACGAATGGTTTATAGTAGGTACTGAACCTTCCGGGGTATCTGAAGAGAAAACTGTACTCCTTGCAAGTGCGCGCAACACAGACCGTCCTCATATTCTCTACCCTCCCGACGGCGCAGTATTTGCGATTGACCCTGATATACCTGAAGATCAGCAAAGAATTTTTTTTGAATCAGAAGGTAGTATTAATAACATGTCGTGGATGTTGGACAGCGAATTGCTTGGCAGCAATACAAGCTCTGTTTCTTGGAAACCCGGAGCCGGGAGACATACATTATCCATTATGAACTCAAACAATAATATGATTGAGTCAGTGAGTTTTCTGGTGAAAGGTGCTGGTGAGGATTTGTCCTCCGGTAACTTAGAGGGTAGGCAGTAGTTTTATGGAATCAATATTAAAACTTATAATCCTGAAAAAATCGTTCAGCTCATTTATCCGTTTATGTGAAGATATGAAGAAGGAAGAAAAGATGACAGGTCGTCTTAACTTTTAAATGCAGCATCCCCTTAAAATGTCCTCGACAGCTTTAACGTCCGCTTTGACCTTGACCGGCTGTTTTGAGAGTTTGATCGCGTTGTCCGGGTCTTTCAGTCCGTTGCCGGTAAGCGTGCATACGATCGTTGAGTCTTTTGGGAAGTAATTCTTCTTTGACAATTTAATTACACCCGCGAGAGACGCCGCGGAAGCTGGCTCACAGAAGATCCCTTCCCGTGAAGCGATGAACTGATATGCCTCGAGGATCTCGTCATCGGTAACCGAATCAATTATTCCGCCGGACTCATCCCTGGCGGACACCGCGCTTTTCCAGCTAGCCGGGTTCCCGATCCTTATGGCAGTGGCCACTGTTTCAGGATTTTCTACAGGCTTCCCCTGAACAATTGGTGCAGCACCGGCTGCCTGAAAGCCGAGCATGAGGGGGAGTGAACTGATTTTACCTGCTTGATGATATTCCTTATACCCTTTCCAGTAAGCGGTTATGTTACCTGCATTTCCAACGGGCAGCGCGTGATACAGCGGGGCCTTCCCAAGATGATCACATATTTCAAAGGCCGCTGTTTTCTGCCCTTCGATTCTGTAAGGGTTAAGGGAATTGACCAGCGCAATAGGATAGTTCGCGACTATCTCTTTCACAATCGTTAATGCCTGATCAAAGTTGCCGTCAACCTGCAGGACCATGGCGCCGTGTATCATGGCCTGCGCCAGTTTACCCATCGCGATATGACCTTCAGGTATAAGGACAATGGTGGAAACACCCGCCTTGGCCGCGTACGCTGCCGCGGACGCCGAAGTATTCCCTGTTGACGCGCATATGACCGCTTTAGAACCTGCCTCGACGGCCTTTGTGATCGCGAGGGTCATACCGCGGTCCTTGAAAGAGCCGCTTGGATTGGACCCTTCGTATTTAAAGTAAAGCGTTATCCCCGGCTGGATTACTTCACTGACATGGGAGGCCTTTATTAAAGGGGTGTTTCCTTCGTTCAGGGTGATGACAGGTGTTTTTTCCGATACGGGCAGAAATGGTCTGTATTGTTCTATCAGTCCGAGCCAGGGTCCCATGATTACTCCAGAATGTCGCCTTCCACAAGCTCCACGTTGATATTCTGCTGTCTGAGAGTCTCGAGGCCGCTTTTGATATTGTTTTCCTCACCTTCAAGCTCGAGCACCATCTCTCCGGCCGTCTCTGTAACACGGGCCCTTCTTATGTTTGGTATGATGTCGTACTTTTTCGACATTGTGAAAATGACCGGTTCCTTTGTGAGCTGCGGCGGAAATGTTAATTTAACCCTGAGTTTCATCTTCACCCCTAATATTGTTCATAAGGCTGATGTTCATAGTCTGCGTCCCGTCTTTCTAAGTTTAGTTTTCAGATACCGCCCGCAATTGCCGGGACTATTGAAACTTCGTCTCCGTCCATGACCTGAGTTTCTTCGTTATTCTTGAACCTTACGTCTTCTTCGTTCACGTAAATATTGACAAACCTCCTCAGTTTGCCGCCTTCAGATATCCTCTCCGCAAGTCCTGGATATTTCTGGTCAAGACTTTGGATGAGTGAAATGACTGTTCCGGGATTTCCTTCTACTTCTTCCTTGCCCCCTGTCAGCCTTTGCAGGGGTACCGGGATCTTTACTTTTACTGGCATTAATATTCTCCTTTCAAGGTGGTTCGCTTCCGCATCAGGTACCGGTGTTTTGTGACCGGGCCCCGTTTCGGAGGCAAATTCCTTTATTTTGTATTGATCTTTGCTAGTGCTTCTTCAAATGACTTCATGTTCGGATTGATGTGATACGGTTCGCCGGTGTGCCCTGCTATCGCCTCTTTTGTCTTTAAACCATTCCCGGTAATGCAGAGTACCGTTACGGCGTCCCTGTCAATATGTCCGCTTTCAATAAGCTGAATGGCGGAAGCTAGCGTAACACCTCCGGCGGTCTCTCCAAAAATTCCTTCCGTCCTGGCAAGAAGCTTTATAGCGTCTATTATTTCACTGTCAGAGACATCTGCGCCAAAACCGCCGCTTTCTTTTACCACCTGTGTGGCATAATATCCGTCCGCCGGATTGCCGATGGCAAGTGACTTTGCGATAGTATTGGGCTTCACGGGTTTTATCACATCCACTCCCGCTTTAATCGCGGCAACTATCGGGGAACAGCCCGTAGCCTGAGCAGAAAATACTTTTGTATTAACATCATTAACAAGGCCGACCTCTTTCATCTCTTTAAAGCTCTTCCATATCTTTGTCAGCAGTGAACCGCTGGCACTCGGCACGACAACAGCGTCAGGGGTGTGCCATCCCAGCTGTTCTACAATTTCATATCCCTGGGTCTTGGAGCCTTCAGCATAAAACGGTCTGATGTTGATATTCACAAACGCCCATTTGTATTTATTCGCCACCTCACTGCACAGCCTGTTCACATCATCATAATTGCCGTCAACGGCGATAAGATTAGGTTCATACACGAGGGACGCGATTATCTTGCTTTTTTCGAGTGTCGACGGAATAAAGATAAACCTCTTGAAGCCGCCTGACGCGCCGTGGGCGGAGACTGAATGAGCGAGGTTCCCGGTAGAGGCGCACGCAACGGTGTCGAACCCGAACTCCCTCGCCTTGGACAGAGCAACAGCGACAACCCTGTCCTTAAAGGAAAGCGTTGGGTGAGTGACGGTATCGTCCTTTATATAAAGATTTTTCATCCCCAGATAGGCTCCGAGCTTGTCAGCCCTGACCAGCGGGGTAAATCCGGAGTTCAACCCGCATGTTGGTTCTCCGTCTATCGGAAGCAACTCCCGGTAACGCCATAAATTCTGGGGTCTCGACAGGATCTTCTCCCGCGTCAATACTCCCTTTATCCCGTCGTAATCATAAACAACCTCTAACGGACCAAAACAGAACTCGCAGACATATATGGGGTCAACACTATATTCTCTTCCACATTCCCTGCATTTAAGTCCTCTTACAAAACCCATTTACATTGCCTCCATATCCATTAGCTTACAGCCATGTGCCGTCAGCTATCAGTTGTTATATCGAACAATACTCTTCCGACTGATCGGTAAGCTCTTTGATACTCGGATTCTTGCCGCATATAGGGCAGTCTTCATTTTTAGGGATCTTCACTTTTCTGAAGTTCACCCCGAGAGCGTCATATATTAACAAATTCCCTTTAAGAGGTTTACCTTTTCCTATGATCAGTTTTAAAACCTCTGTTGCCTGAAGCGCCCCGATAACACCTGGTAAAACGCCGAGGACCCCCGCTTCCTGACATGACGGGACAAGACCCGCAGGAGGCGGTTCCTCGAACAGGCAGCGGTAACAGGGCCCGTCTCCCGGAAGTATGGTTGTGACCTGTC
>JBFLYJ010000263.1:0-5013 GCA_040756635.1 Nitrospirota bacterium | reverse complement strand
TGGTGAAAACGGTCTTTTGCCCCTCGACATTGAATTGATTAATGAGTTGAGAAAATTCGGGAAACAGGTGTTTTATGCTGTAAACAAAATAGACGGTCCGAAAAAAGAGAGCAGCTTTCTGGGTGATTTTTACGCTCTCGGTGTTGATATTTACCCTCTCTCCGCGCTCAATGGCTACGGATTTGAAGAACTGATGGAGGCGATGGAGCCTTTACTATCAGACGGCACGGAAGAAAAATCGGAATTCCCCAGGATAGCTATTGTGGGAAGACCTAATGTCGGCAAGTCGACCCTGGTAAACTCCCTTCTTGGCAAGGAGAGGATGATTGTAAGCTCTACTCCGGGCACTACAAGGGACGCGGTGGATTCGGTATGTTCTTACTACAGCAGGAAATATATCCTGGTCGATACAGCCGGTATACGAAGAAAAGGCAAGATGGCGGAGACAATAGAGAGATATTCATTTATGCGCACACTGAAAAATATCGAGGATTCCGACATCGCCCTGATCGTCCTTGATGCCTCTACAGGGATTGTTGAACTGGACCAGAAGATAGCCGGGGCTGTGTTTTCAGCTAAAAAGGCGGCTGTCATAATTTATAATAAATGGGACCTTTTTGATAAAAACACCATGTCTGTTGATGAAGTGAAGGAGCAGGTGTATCAAAAGCTCTGGTTTATGAGGCATGTCCCTGTACTTACGATTTCGGCGTTGAGCAAAAAACGGATGACGAATATATTCCCCCTTGTCGACAGGATCATTGCCGAAGGTTCGAAGAGGATAAGCACGCATGACCTCAATATATTTCTCCGCAAGGTGCAGACTATTCAGGAGCCGCCCATGTATCGCAACAGGCGTGTGAAAATTTATTATATTACCCAGGTAAAGACCAATCCCCCGGGATTTACAATATTTACCAACTTCAGGGATGGGATCAAGGAGCCGTATTTGAAATTTCTCGAAAGACAGCTGAGGAAGCATTTTACCTTTGAAGGTGTCCCCGTTGAAGTTTATGTGAGAGAGAGGAAGAAGGGGTAGTATACTATTTCATAATGGGTCTCATTGAATATTAAAATGCACTTTATAAAAACCATCGGCATCAGTCTGAAATCTTTTTACCAGGACGATTGTCTGTATCTCGCGGCCTCGATAGCTTATTTCCTTATGGTTTCGCTTATCCCGCTCAGCATCCTTATTGTTGCTCTCTTCGGGTATGTTCTGGGAGGCAACCAGGAGCTGTATCATTTTCTGCTTTCAAAGCTCACCACCTTTTTCCCCCAGGCCACCTCAGGGATCACGACCGAAATCAGAAACCTCATAACATATAGAGGCATCAGCGTCATCACTCTCGGGATATACGGATTTCTGGCTCTTCAGCTCTTTTACTCAGTGGAGCGCGCGATGGATGTCATATTTAAGGTCCCGAAGAAGAGGCATTTCCTGCTGTCGATGTTCTGGACCATTTTTATCGTAACCCTTGTGATCTTTTTCTGGCTCATGTCATTTACGGTCAGCTCCTTTGCCAGTGTATTCAAGCATAATCCAATACAGATATTCGGGATCGGGCTAAGCTCAAAGGCGAGCATAATATTAAGATACGTCGCTCCCTTTGTCCTGGTCCTGCTCACCTTTACTACAGTATATAAAATTGTGCCGCATGTAAAAGTCGGCACAAGAGACGCGTTCGCGGGTGCGTTGCTCTTTACGGTCCTGTGGGAGCTGGCAAAACACATATTCACTCTGGCGGTGAGAAACGTCTCATATATCGGGACCATCTACGGATCATTGACCACCTTTATTTTGTTTCTTTTATGGATGTATTATTTGTCATGTATATTCCTTTTGGGCGGTGAGTTTGTGAACAGCATAAACAGGAAGGCATAATGCAGGAATTGATCGGCAGGGAAGTCGAAGTTATCACATTTGAAACCGTATACAGAGGGATCTTAGTTGAGATTGGAACTTTAGAAGTGCATCTCCAGTCGGTAACAGGCTGGATTGTTATCCCGGTAGATAAGATAGTAGACATTAAGGCGGTGGAATAATTTGTACAAAGGCTTCTTCTGTTACTGATTTAAAAAACACTGTGGGTCGGGTGCGAGAATGTCCCCTCTCCCCTGCGCATTCGAATACGCGTACGCAATGGCCCTGCAGCCCCTGCAATTCGCCCATTTATGACAGGAACCGCACTTGCCTTTATACATGCTCCTGTCGCGCAGCGCATTCAGCACTTCTGACGTGGCCCAGACTTCGCGCAACGAATCTTTTAAAATATTACCGATCGGGACCGGCAGCCGCCGGCAGGGCAGCAGTGTTCCATCTGGCAGTATGGTCAATCCTGAAATCCCGGCAGCGCATCCGCCCAGTGCTATGTCACCGCTGTCCCTGTTATCAATCCCTCTCCTGAATTGAGACGCGACAGGATCGCCGGTTACTATATCGAGACCGTCAATGTTCACGCCAAAAATCCTGTCATACAGTTCCCTGACCTCTTCTGTCTTCAGCATTTCCTTAAGCAGGGTCTCTCCCCTCCCGGAAGGGACAAGCCTTGAAAAGCCGAGTTTCTGCACCCCGATGGCGGAAGATAACTGAAACAGGTCCTCAAAGTGACTGGCGTTCAGGTAAGATAATGTTGCGTTCAGGGTCACCTCAAGACCAGCCTCCAGGAGATTGGTAACTCCACGCAGAGAGCTTGAAAAACTGTCCCTGCCCCTGATCGACTCATGAATTTCCTTTGGGCCTTCGATACTGACCTGGACCCCTTTTATGTCCAGGGCACGCAGTCTTTTGGCTATTTCCGCATTTATGAGTATGCCGTTTGTAAGGAGGTATATTTCAAATCCCCTGATACGGAACTCATCTAGGATCTCGAAAATGTCATCCTTCAGAAAAGGCTCTCCCCCGGTCAAATTTACACTTGGTGTAAAGTTTATGCCGTAGGTATTCATCCATATGTCGAGCGTATCGGATATTTCACGAATTGTATCTTTTATCTCCGGAAGTGTCATCTCTTTCATTTGCCCGCCGGTCTGATAGCAATGAACACAACGAAGATTGCATCTCTCTGTAAGATGCCACTGTATGAAGAAGTCAAAAGAAGAATTTATTGACATAATAGTTTTTATTAACTATGTTCGGTTCATGATCGGAAGTGAGCCAAAAAAGATATGGCAGTCACCTTATTAATAAGGTCCTGCCATATCTCTGTCTTAGTTGCTTGACCAGCAACTATCAGCTTTTTCAGCCCTTTCACTTGCGACATATCTTCCCGGGATTCTCTTTTGCCATCTTTTTAAGTCCTGCCCAGAAAGCGGCCTCCCTTGAAAGAGCGTCTTTGCTTAACGGCTTAGTCATCCGGTTTCACCTCCTTTCTGCCATCATATCCGGTCATTATGAGCAATATTGTGAATGCCCATGAGTCAATGATATCAGGTTGGGGAAACTTGTCAAGAACTTATACAGGAAATGATGAAAAGACCCGGGCGCCGAAATATAGAAACTACCGGCGGCGGAAATATGTCACTTTTCTGTCATCAATAAGTCATTTTATTGTTTTGTGCACGATGAAGGTCAATTAAGAAATTAAATATTTCGGGTTGTTGCGGCATGGCCCCGATCTTGCCATAAGCTACCGGAATGTGGTTTCATTTCTAATTTAATTGGAGGGAAAAATGACAGATAACCTCAAGAGCAGCCGCTGGACAGTCCTTGTTGGGGCCATGGTTGTCCAGATAATACTTGGTACCGTATACGCTTTCAGCGTCTTTGTTAAACCGCTGGAATCGGAATTCGGGTGGGACCGCACAACAACGCAGTGGGCCTTCTCTATAGCCCTGCTGACGTTCGCCGCGGTCATGATTCCTGCCGGACGACTGCAGGATAAAATAGGGCCGAAGAAAGTGGCTTCTGTGGGAGGGATACTGCTGGGTCTGTCGTTTCTTCTCGGTTCGGTACTGGTCTCTGAAAGCAGGCCGTGGTCGCTCTATCTGACGTACGGCGTTATCGGAGGCGCTGGGATCGGTTTTGCTTACGTCTGTCCAATAGCGGCCGCGATGAAGTGGTTTCCGGATAAGAAGGGGCTTGTAACGGGACTTTCCGTGGCAGGCTTCGGTGCCGGAGCGCTCTTTTTTGCGGGCCCCGCGTCGATACTTCTGTTGCCGCCTGAACCGGCAGGGGATGCCATGGGACTTTCACAGATACTGCTGGTCGCATTGGGCATTACCAAAGGAAGCGGGTTCGGAATAGGCTGGAAGATGTTTTTTATCCTGCATGGCATAACCAGTGCGGCAGCCGTACTTATAGGCGCCGCGCTTCTGAAAAACCCGGAACCGGGATGGCAGGCCCCGGGATGGGATTCCAGGCAGGCCCAAAAGAAGGCCCATGCCGATACTGAATGGTGGGACATGCTTAACACTCCGCTCGCGTGTATGCTCTGGATCACATTCATATTCGGGGCGACATCAGGTCTCATGGCGATCGGGCAGTGGAAACCCCTGACAGGCGCGATTATGAATGGAAAGACCTTTGCCCCTGCCTGGATGGGCGGGTTCGGACGCTTTATGGAGCCAGTAGGTATTCTCGCCATTTTTAATGCCGTGGGAAGGATCATCTGGGGCAAGATAAGCGACCTTATAGACAGACCGCGCGCCATGATGATAATGTTTCTCTTTCAGGGCATGGCCTTTATGCTGCTGGTTAATCTTAACTCGCCTCTGGCTGTTTTTATAGCGTCCGCCTGGGTGGGGCTGAATTTCGGAGGTATATTTTCCCTGTTTCCGTCTGCCACGGCTGATTACTTCGGCACAAAGAATCTTGGGATGAATTATGGGTGGATATTTACTGCATACGGCGTTGCGGGCATCCTGGGCCCTGTTGTCGGCGGGGTCCTTTATGACGCGACAAACGCTTATGTAATAGCCTTTGTTTTTGCGGGTATACTGTGTTTTATTGCTGCCGGGTGTTCGGTTGTCATATGGAGTCTGGCACGAAGCAGAGACAGTCACGCTGCATAC
>JBFLYJ010000262.1:0-5026 GCA_040756635.1 Nitrospirota bacterium | reverse complement strand
GACACAATCGGCGCTGAGCGTCTCATAACCGAGGAACCTCGTGGCCTTCAGGCTGTCCCTGATCTTTTTATAGACTGCCGGTACCTCCTCCTCGGCTCCTACCCAGGAGGCACGCGCCCGGGTCTTCTGGAGCTCCATCTCATCATTAAATCCCTTATGGTCGATCAGCAGATTGTTATCACCCGCGATGTCCTGGGCAAGGTCCAGCGGAAAGCCGTATGTGTCATACAGTTTAAAGAGTTCAGCCCCCGGTATCGTGTCCCTGCCGGATGACTTGATTTCAGCCATAAGCTTTTCCAGAATGGCCATCCCGGAATTAAGGGTGTGGGCAAAACGCTCTTCTTCGAACCTGAGGACCTTCTTACTGTTTGCCGTGCCCTCAAGCACCTCCGGATAAGGACCGGACATCATATCGTATACCGCGTCAAGCACTTCGTAAAGAAACGGTCTCTCGATACCAAGCATGAACCCGTGCCTTGCAGCCCTCCTGATGATACGTCTGAGCACATATCCTCTGCCCTCATTCGACGGAGTCAGCCCTTCTGACAGGACAAAGGCGGCGGACCTGATGTGGTCGGCGATCACCCGCATCGAGACATCTGTTGCGGGGTCGGCATGGTATTTTTTGCCGGAGATCTCTTCGACCTTCCTGATTACAGGCATGAACAGATCGGAGTCGAAATTGTTAAACTTGCCCTGAAGCACGGCCGCCAGTCTCTCAAGCCCCATCCCTGTATCGATGCTGGGTTTGGGCAGAGGCGTAAGTGTGCCCGAGGCATCGCGGTTAAACTGCATGAACACGAGGTTCCATATCTCAAGATACCTGTCGCAGTCACAGCCCACAGTGCATGTCGGCTTGCCGCATCCCATTTCAGGCCCCTGGTCGATGAGTATTTCGGAACATGGCCCGCACGGGCCGGTGTCTCCCATCTGCCAGAAATTATCTTTCTCTCCAAGCCGGTAAATCCGGTCAGCCGCGACACCTATGTCTCTCTTCCATATCTTGGCGGCATCATCGTCTTTTTCATAAACTGTCACATACAATTTGTATGCGGGAAGTTTTACCCGCTCGGTCAGAAACTCCCACGCCCACCGGGCGGCCTCTTTCTTGAAATAGTCACCGAAAGAGAAGTTGCCGAGCATCTCGAAGAACGTATGGTGCCGCGCAGTCCGTCCCACATTCTCCAGGTCATTGTGCTTGCCTCCCGCGCGGAGACATTTCTGTACGGTAGTTGCCCTCTTAAACGGGAGCGTCTCTTCACCCAGAAACACTGATTTGAACTGGACCATCCCCGCGTTGGTAAACAGGAGGGTTGGGTCGTTTTTCGGGAGGAGCCGGGAGCTGGCGCAGACCTCGTGCCCTTTTTCCCTGAAGAAATCGAGAAACAGCTGTCTTATCTTTTTACTTTCCATATTGTTTGAGAAATCCTGTCTATAATGAAGCATCGTATAGTGATAGTGTATTATATCAGAACACCCGGATATATTAATAAAAATGCACACAAACAGCAACGAGTTCATTAATGTAACAATCGATAAAAGCCATATCATCACGATCGGAGAGCGCCTTTATACGGAAAGCATCGAATTTGTACGTGAGATCGTCAACAATGCCTATGACGCCGACGCGACGCTCGTTGAGATTATTCTCGGTGAAGACGTAATTGAGATAAAGGACAACGGCACCGGGATGGACAGGGACGGACTGAGGCAGTATTTCAATATAGGCTCGCAGCAAAAAATCCATTCTCCTAAATCACCTGTCTATGGGAGGGACAGGATAGGGCAGTTCGGTATAGGAAAATTCGCCACCCTCTCGGCAGGTAAAAGGTTTGAGGTATTAACAAAGAGTGGTGATTTTGTCGGCAGGGTCACATTTGACAAGGATGTATGGGAAAAGGCAAAGGACACGTGGCAACTGCCGTTTGAAGTCCTGCACCCTGATTTCAGAAAGACAAACGGAACAACCGTCATACTCGCGGGGCTGACCAAAAAGTTTGATCCCAAAGATATAGAAGCCAGGATAATCGAGGGTACCCCGCTCAAGGCGCCCCATTTCAGGGTGAGGCTCAATGGACACACAATCACACCGAGAAGTCTTTCAGGGCACAGGGTCCCCTTTCTTGAAGGGACCCCTTTCGGTCCTGTCTCAGGTGAAGTAATCATACTTCCAGAATCCGCATCATCAGCCAAGGACCTTGGTATAGAAATAAAGGTCAAACAGGTGACCGTGCGACGTGAATTCTTCGGCATGGAGACATGGGGAAAGACCATGGCGCGTATCGCCGGAGAAGTTAACGCGGACTTTCTCCCGATAACAAGCGACAGGACCGGTTTTATAAAAGACTCTCCGGAATACGAAGCCTTCAGAAAAGTCATGGAGAAAGTTGTGGCTGAGATAAAGGGCATCCTGCAGAAGCTCTCAGGCAAGAAGGAAGGGAGAAAAGTCAGCCGCGCCCTGAAGGAGGCCCTGCAGAAAATATATAAGGCATTGGCCGCAAATCCCGACCTTTCACCTTTCGGCGCATTTCCTGTTAGTGAAGAAACAAAAGGTATCGGCGGCGCAGCACTAAAAGAAACGGTTCAAACCAATCGAGCCGTTCAAACGGTTCAAGCTGATCAAGAGGCTCAAACCGAACAACCGAAAAAGAAGAGGAAGAAGAAACCGAAGGTCAAACAGCTGACGCCCAACGCTGTCATCAAGAGAATGAAATTCGGGGACATAGGCGTCTCCATCTGTGTAGACAGCTTCGGGGAGGACGGGGCAGAGGTGTTCTCCGAAGAAACAACGATCTATATTAACCGCGACCATCCTCTTTATAAAAGGGAGTCTTCAAAAGTCGACACTCACGTCCTCAACCTCGCCCGCCTCATCACACAGGAAATCTCCCTCATGAAAGACCCCAAGAACCCGAGGCAGGCGTTTGAGAGGCAGAGCAAGCTGCTTCGGGACGCGTTTATTGATAAGAGCGGGTGATAGTCAATGATACTCATCCACCCCCCCGTCGCGAAACCGTCAGAACCGCCGGCAGGCATAGCCCGGCTTTCAGGGGCGCTGAACGCGCACGGCATAAGACACACTGTTCTGGATGCGAACCTCGAAGGGCTTCTGTATCTGATCGAGCACGTAAAATCTCCGGCCGGGGCATCATATGACAGATGGACTTCCCGCGCCTTCCGTAACGCGTCACGCAATTACACCGCGCTAAAACAGCCGGAGATATTTCATAATATCGACCGCTATAACCGTGCGGTGACCGACCTTGACCACGCGATAGAAAAGTCTGTTGACGGCGCAGTTATCATAGGGCTGGCAAATTACAAAGACAGAGAGTTTTCTCCTTTGCGGAGCGCCGACTTGCTGAAGGCGGCTGAACGTGCCGAGACCAATCCCTTTTATCCGTATTTCTCCAAACGACTTTCCTATCTTATTGATAGAGATCGTCCGTCTGTTGCCGGGATCTCACTGAATTATCTGAACCAGGCATTGTGCGCGTTTGCGATGATCGGCTTTATCAGAAAGAACTTCCCCGGCCTGAAAATAATCCTCGGAGGCGGGCTTGTCACCTCATGGATGAAAAACCCGGAGTGGCTTCACCCGTTCGGCGGACTTGTAGACAGACTTGTCGCGGGACCGGGGGAGCAGGAGCTTCTTTCATTTGCAGGCATTAACAGTCATCCCGATGAATATTACACCCCGTCATATGACACGTTCCCTCTTGATGATTACCTTTCTCCGGGACGTATCCTTCCCTACAGCGCCTCGTCAGGGTGCTGGTGGAACAGGTGCTCTTTCTGCCCTGAACCGGCCGAGGCCAATCCCTATGTGCCGCTTCCGGTCGACAGGGTCATGGATGATATGCATGCGCTTGAGGAAAAGTCGAGGCCCTCTCTTGTTCATCTGCTGGACAATGCCATAAGCCCGAAGCTTCTGAAGAGACTGGCTGCTGAACCATTGGGAGTTCCCTGGTACGGTTTTGCCCGTGTCAGTGACCTTTTGACTGACATGGAATTTTGCAGGGCACTGAAGCAGTCAGGATGTGTAATGCTGAAGCTCGGTCTGGAATCCGGCGACCAGACAGTTCTTGACAGGATGCAGAAGGGGATCGACATCAAGACCGCTTCATCGGTTTTGAAGACACTGAAAAAGGCGGGCATCTCAACCTACGTCTATCTGCTTTTCGGCACGCCGCCGGAAACGCTGCTGGAAGCAGGGAACACCCTTGAGTTTGTTGTCCGGCATAAAGATGAAATCGGTTTTCTGAATATCGCGATCTTCAACATGCCGGTGTGCGGGCCGGAGGTGTCCGGATACAGGACCAGCAGTTTCTATGAAGGCGACCTCTCTCTCTATACCGACTTCGTTCATCCCCATGGGTGGGACAGAAAAGAGGTCAGGCGTTTTCTGGACCATGAATTCAAAAAACATCCCGCGGTATCGGCTATACTGCGAAAGGACCCTTCAGTATTTACTTCCAACCATGCGCCGTTATTTGTTATAGACAGCAAGTGAATCTCCCCGTTACAAGCATCGAGGTATTCTGGCATAACTTTTATAAATATTAAACGCGTAAATATTCAATTAATTGACAACAAAACTAATATCGATAACTAACCATATTAACCGCCATCGGTTCTTGTCGTTTTAGAATATTTCAAATGTAAATTTTTAAATCAACCAGAGTAACTTGGCAAGACCTTTTTAATCATCCTATGCCCCTTTGATATCAAAATTCCAATGATATACGACTGTCGTATATTATTGCTAATATAGACAAATTACGACATGTTAATCAAGACACTGATGCCATTAATATTATTTATATTTAATAAGTTATATGCTTTTTTCTTGTCTATTAACATTCTGCTATGGTACAGTTTCATAAGGCTTTTAGGCAGTAAACCGGACTGTCGTATATTAATAGTTAGGCAACGCCAACACGAGGAGGATCGGGCCTATGCAAACTGGTGTCAATGAAGCAATCCAGACGCACTACACCCGAGCGGACTTGGGAGAGGTCATACT
>JBFLYJ010000261.1:0-5033 GCA_040756635.1 Nitrospirota bacterium | reverse complement strand
ATTTTGCCATTCTGAATAATATCGATTTGTCTTTATCAAGCAGATGGGTCCCCATGATCTTGTCAGCCGACAGATCTACGAGGTCCCAATTGTTGATGTGCTTCATGTTTTTTTGATAAAAGCTGAAAATCCTGTCCCTGCCGTTCATATCGACTTTACCGTATTTTATTACGAGTATTAATAAGGCCGTCAATCTGTGTTCATGTATTTTACTGGATAAAAGTCTCTGCAAGTCATTAAGAGAAATTTCAGAATATTTCCGAGCGATCTTACGCTGCTCAGGCACAGTAATACCCAGAAAGATATCACCTTCACCGTATTCCCCCTTGCCGGTTTTAAAAAACCGTGAAAGGACCTCGGCCTTTTCCGGACTAGCGAGTTGCCGCATGTCTGACTTTAGCAGTTCAATCATATGATAGAAGTAAGAAGTGTCTTCCGTATAAGGTCATTGTCCGACGGCCGCGATCATTTCGGACACCGGAAATTCATGCAGCAGCTTCAGGAGAGCAAGCACTATCAGGCAGGTGCAAAGGGCGTAGTATTCCCTGTGGCGGAGCCACTGACTGAATGACCAGTGTGCGCGCAGGTCAGGGACTGTCTTAGGACAGAATATAGAAGTGCGGGCTTTATATTTGGTCCATTCTTTACCGAATGTATCAAAAAGCCTGGTCTCCTCCCTGTGTATTTTCGGGACATAAAATACAGCCGCTATCACAAATATGACCACAAAGTTCTTTATATCGCCGATTACAGTGCAGAAGCCTATGGCCATCAAAAGCGAACCGATGTACAGGGGATGTCTTGTCAGGGAGTAAGGCCCGATGGTCGCAAGAAGTTCACTCTTATGAATAATGCCAGCGGCCCACGATCTGAAGGCCACACCGCATAACACAAGGACCATCCCCACCGGCCCCCATATGTTTGCTGTGCTGAATATATCATGCGGCACTATCTGCTCGATCAGGAAATCATTCGCAATGAATATCGCAAATACCAGCAGTGACAATCTGATACGGTTACGGGCGAGGGCCTTCTGTACTTTTTGATACCCGGGCTGAGATTCCAACTGCAATACCTTTCTGCTGCTTTAAATGTAGTTTCATTGCGCCGTGATACAGGCGTTACGTTAAAAAAATGGCAGGTTAGATTATATCTTTTTGAAATAATAAGTTCAAACCGGCAGAAATACACCGGTCGAAATGCGTTTTAAGGCGCCCCGGAATGATGGGTTTAATAGCTGTCTATATGATGGGGTGTATTGACAGTATAAAAAAATGGTGATAAACATAAAAGAAAGACAGTCATAATAGTAAATCGCAATAATATAAGGACTTACGATTTTTATGAAGAAGTAGTGCTTGTAAATTGAATTGTTAAAATAGGTGACAACATTGCTGAATAATATAAAATAAAGAGACACAAGCAAGTGTCTGTGCTATAATTTAAAAGGCTTTCCCTATCATTCAAATAAGAAAACTTAAGCAATGGGAGATAATTATGTCTCCGGGGACAAGGAGGTGGTTGGGGATATTCCATCAGAAAGTTGTGGAATTATCAAATGTCTTAACAATTATTCAGGAGGAAAATATGTTCAATTTATTTAACAGGTTACGCTTAAGAATGTTTATGTATTTGGTTGTCGCAGGATCAATATTGCTTTTTAGTATTTCAGTTTCACAGGCTGCCGTAACAATGGTAAATGACCTTGCTGTATGGGAAGCTATGGTATCGGACATGGAACTATTCACAACAACATCGGACAATATTTTATTGGCGGATGAAGTTGCATCGCTGACAGGCGTTAATGACCAGCTTGGCTCGACTTTAACATTTCAGACTGCTGCGACAGGACTATCCAGAGGATTTGTTGTTGAGACCCTGCAGCCGGGTGCGGGTTTCACATTCAATGAGACGGAGGGTGGGGTGCCTCAGATATTGTTTCAGGACGCCCTTTCGGTCGGGGACATAAATGGCTGGGAAGATGACGACTGGAGTCTCAGTCTTCTTGACGGTGCTGATATGACCGCATTTGGTTTTGAGGTCCGTTCCTCCCGTTTCGCGCCGGGTGAAGCCATAACTTTATATTACGGGGCCGACCCGGTAGGAACCGTGGATTTGAGTTCTCTACCCGATACAGGAGACGAAAATTATTTTATAGGTATCGTATCTGACGTTCCGTTCGACAGCCTTACCTTCAACGAAGACCCTGATGGTGATGATATAGGCATCGCTGATTTTCGTTTCGCGGCTCTCCCGTCTTCAGAAATTGAGGCAGTCGTAGACATAAAACCTGATACGATAAACCTGAAAAGCAAAGGCAGATATGTCACTGCATACATTGAACTGCCTGAGGGCTATTCAGTGGAGGAGATCAACAGGGATACTATTGTAATATCCGCGATCAATGACGATATCATCAATCCGCCTCTTTATACGGTAGGTCCATGGCAGATAGCGGACCATGACCGTGACGGTATTGCCGACCTTATGGTCAAATTCGACAGGCAGGAATTGATTTCCCTGCTCAAAGTCGGGGACAAAACCATAACGATCTCAGGAGAACTAGCTGACGGTACTTTGTTCGAAGGCACAGACGGCAGCAGGATCATCAAACCGAAAAAGAAAGCCTGTTCCCTGAGCAAACTGCGTCATCTTTTCAGAAGGTGGAATTCAAGATAACCGCATCAGACGGCCCTGGAGAAAAGACTCTTCAGGGCCGTACCTGTCTTGCAGGCAGTTTATTTATCGATGTATCTTTATTGCGGTTTATAAGCCGCTTTCAACTGGCCGCACGCGGCTGAAATGTCCGCTCCCATACTCTTTCGGATGATAGTGGTCATTCCCGCTTTTTTAAGTATGTTCTGGAAAGAGACGACCCTGCTTTCCTCAGGCGGGCGGAGTTCCCCTGTTATACCGACAATGTTATAGGGGATAAGATTCAGCTTTGACTTTATGCCCGCCAGCAGTTTCACGAGACGCTTCGCGTCATCATCTGAATCGTTAATGCCGTCCAGCATTACATATTCAAATGTAATCCGCCTCGTCGGGGCGAGCGGAAAATCCCTGCATGCCCTGATAAGTTCCTTAAGCGGGAATTTCTTATTGATCGGCATAATCCTATTTCTAACCTCGTCTGTTGTCGCATTCAGTGATACGGCAAGATTTACCAGCGGCTTGATTTGGGCCAGCTTCCGGATTCCGGGTACTATACCTGCTGTGGATACCGTGATCCTTCTCCTGGAAAAGCCCATCAGGTCGGTGAATTTCGAAAGTGCCTGGCTTACCTCATTGAAGTTATTCAAGGGCTCTCCCATTCCCATAAACACGATATTTGTTACCTCCGGCTTTTCTTCTTTCTGATTTCCCGATCTCCATGCGCCCTCCTGAAACCTCTTTACTGCTATGATCTGGTCGACTATTTCGTAAGCCTTCAGATTTCTTATCAGTCCGAGTCTCCCTGTCATGCAGAACTTGCAGCCCACGGCGCATCCGACCTGGGAAGAGATACAGAGGGTGAAGCGGCTTTTTCCCCTGCTCCCCGGCATCAGCACGCTTTCAATGGTCTGCCCGTCCTCAAGTTCAAAGAGAAACTTTTGTGAGCCGTCCTGTGATGACTGTTCCCGCAGGAGTTTCAGGCTGCTGATGAAAGCGATGCTTTTAAGCTCTTCGCGGAAATCCTTCGACAGATCGGTCATCTCATCAAAGGACACCGCCAGTCTTTTATATATCCAGTCGGATATCTGGTCCGCCCTGAACTTCTTCTGGCCGGACATTTCCATAAAATGGAAGAGTTCCTGTTTTGATAATTGCTTGAGGTTGGTTTTCATCTGTTATCGTCCGTTCTCAGAAGTGTCCGGTAAATATTTGAAGTGGACATGCGTGCTTAAAAATATTTATGGCAATACCTTAGTGAATGCGTAATAATGCAACGCAGGCATGCTACAGTATTTTCGGCTCATTCTCGTCCCGCATCCTGCGGGACTCCGAGGCTTTTGCCTGTTCAGACCTCCTGTCTTCACTACCGGCAAAAAAATCCGCTCAAATACTGTATCATGCCTGCTGTCTCTTGTTGAATAAGGGTAATAAGCCATCAAAGCAAATTTTGAAATCATATTGCGTATAAATATGATTAAGCATGTATGTCCGGACTTAAACCAATTAAAATTTACCGGACACTTACGGTCTGTTATGGGAAAACGGAACACAGTTATTATCTTAAAAGTATTTTAAATGGTCAAGTGGGCAAGACGCTGAACCGGTAGCCGGTAATTATGTGTTATGCGGAAGGCAGATTGTCCGGCCCTCGCCCCAGTATTTTCAGAAAGGCTTCTGATACCTTTGAATCGAACTGGGTCCCGCTGCATCTCGTGATTTCCGCTACGGCATAGTCCATGCCTCGCGAGGGACGATAGGGGCGGTCGGATATCATGGCGTCATATGAATCGGCAACGCAGAGTATTTTTGCAAGAGGATGGATACTGTCTCCCTTAAGGCCGTCAGGGTAACCGGATCCGTCGACTTTTTCATGGTGCGACCGTATGATCGGGATAATGTTCCTCAACCCTTTTATGGGCTTCAGGATCTCTTCCCCTTTTATGGTGTGCTGTCTGATAAGCTTTCGCTCCGAAGAGTCGAGCGCATACGGTTTGTCAAGGATATCATCATATGTTCCCACTTTCCCGATATCGTGCAGAAGCGCGGCCATTTTAAGTGTCTCTATCTCGCGCTCGTCAAGCCCCATTTCCTTGGCAATGATGGACGCATAATTGGCGACATCAGTGGAATGGCCTCTTGTCCAGGGACTTTTCGCGTCTATGATATTTGAAAAGGTAATAATGAGGCTGTTATGAATTCCCTTGAGGTCTTTATAGGCGGAGTCAACGTCCTTCAGCATGTTAAAGAATGCATCCTTGGACTGACTCAGTTTCTTTTCCTTTTCCTTGGAGTCTGTAATATCAATAAGCACATGAACGAACGAGGTGATCTCCCCGTTACTGTCTGACATTGGGGTGATGCTTTCGTTTATAAATATC
>JBFLYJ010000260.1:0-5059 GCA_040756635.1 Nitrospirota bacterium | reverse complement strand
GAGGCAGTCATCACACTGGTCTTCGACAAAGTATTCAGAGCCCTTTCTCTGTCTCTGCAGGATAAGAAGAGAGCATACCCTTTCCCTGGCGGGATGCGTACAGTGTGTCTTTGACAGGTTCCAGACCTTTGACAGGACAAGGTCAGTATATTCATCAACGAAAAGCTCACATGAGTGACTGATGCCCGCGCTCACGGCTCTGGCAAGGGTTAAGTCGTCTTTTATATTATCGGACATGATCTTGTCTCTCAACCAGGCTGATATAAAATGAGAATCCGGGAAATAGTGAACATAAGTATAACAAAACAGGGGTTAAAGAGGTAGGGAAATTTCAGGACGTCGGTAGCAGTTCAAACAGCTTTAACGGTTCAAGCATTTCGGCCGAAAGAGTTTCAAAAAGCAGAAAACGGTTGACAGATAAGAGATGCGGGACTCAGGCGTTTACGGGACTGATTCCGATAACGGCAATACCAGCCTTGTCGGCCTCTTTGAGGAAATGTTCTTTATCGACGATTATGCATTTTGACGCCTCAAGGGCCAATACCTTCGCCCCCGCCTTTTTCATCGAGCGGAGCGTATCCAGACCAACTGCCGGGACGTCAAACCTCATGTCCTGCCTCGGCTTGCTGACTTTGATTACGACGGCGTCTTTTTGGGCCAGAGACCCGCCTCTGAGGATCGCTTCATCAGTGCCTTCAATGGCCTCAACGGCCATCACCGCCATCTTCTTGACAACGACCGTCTGGCCTATATCAAGCCCGCCTATTTTCTTCGCGATCATCCATCCGAAATGGATGTCATTCATATCGACTTTTGAGGGTTTATGGCGTGTCATCACCCCTTCCGGGGCCATTAGGTTCTTTGTGAACGTGGTTGTTTCATGAACGGTAATATTATTTTTCTCGAATTCCCTTACCACCGCTTTCATTATAGAGTCATCTGCGCGGTCCTTCAGTGAAAGGAACAGCTTCACGGTCTGGATATCAGGGATGAGATTCCTTTTGTTTTCGTACAGGAGTTTCTTGGGGATTTTCCCGGCCATGACGGCCTCGGTCACAGATAATTTTTTCAGCAGGGCGAGAAGGCCGCCGAAGCTGCCTATTCTTACCTTGTGAAAGTCGTCAGTGACGGGTCTGAGGGATTCATCGGCAGGCGGCTGCAGGGCTATGCCTATGACATAGTACCCCATTTTCTTTGCCTCGGCAGCGATTGAGAGCGGAAGCTGCCCCATTCCGGCAATGAGTCCCAGGATACGACGATCGGAAGCCTGGGATGGGGGACTGTTTTTTTCTTTAGTCATCCCTGAACCCTGCTCCCTGTCTTTAGCGGCATATCCCTCTTTTGTTTTTCTCGATAAACTCTATAAGGTTTTTGATTTCCTTAGAGAGCTTCCCGTCCTGCTTCAAGAGGGCCAGCGCTTCCTTGAGCGTCAGTTTGCTCCTGAACAGTATCTTGTACGCGTGCTTGAGTTCCTTTATCTGCGCGTCGCTGAAGTTCTGGCGTTTAAGCCCGACGGTATTCAGACCGTAGAGTTTGGCCCTGTCCCCGGCGGCAGTTGTGTACGGAGGTATGTCCTGTGGAATGGCACTGAACCCCCCGATCATGGCATACGCGCCTATATTCGTAAACTGGTGCACGGCAACGTGCCCCCCTATAAAAACGTAATCCTCAACCGTGACATGACCGGCAAGCGTAGTGGCATTGGCCATAATCACGCTGTCTCCTACACGGCAGTCATGGGCGATATGGACATATGCCATCAGGAAATTGGAGTTCCCTATTCTCGTCACTCCGTCTCCGCCGACAGAGGCACGGTGAATGGTTATATACTCCCTTATGATGTTGTTATCGCCGATCTGTACCTTCGTCTTCTCCCCCTTGTATTTCAGGTCCTGGGGCTGAAGCCCTATCGAAGTAAACGGATACACGGTGCAGTCGCTGCCCATTTCCGTCTCTTCAATATAAACATTCGACATCAGTTTGGTGTTTTTGCCCAGATGCACACCGCTGCCGACAATACAGTAAGGTCCTATCTCCACTCCCTCTGAAAATTTTGCCTTTGAATCGATAATTGCTGTTGGATGAATTTTAGGTTTAGCCATTTCCGATTTCCTGTTCCGTTACCATTGCGGTAAAATCAGCCTCTGCGACGACCTGATCGTCGACAAATGCCTGCCCTGAGAATTTCCAGACATTGCTCCTGTTCTGAACTACGTTGACCTCGAAACGCAGCTGATCCCCGGGGACCACCGGTTTTCTGAACTTTGCCTTTTCGATGCTCATGAAATACACTGAATTCCCCTGAGCGCCGGAATGAAAGGCAAGAATGCCAGCTACCTGCGCCATCGCTTCCACTATCAGTACACCGGGCATAATCGGATAACCCGGGAAGTGTCCCTGGAAAAACTGCTCGTTGGCTGTTACGTTCTTCAGCCCCACTGCCTTTACCTTAGGGTTTATATCATTAATCCTGTCAATCAGGAGAAATGGGTACCTGTGAGGCAGGATTTTTTGAATGTCGCGTACGTTCATCATCAGACTGTTCCTCCTTGTCCAGCTTATCGTAGTGTCAAAACTAAACCACAGTTATACAGAGATGCCTCAGAAGTAACCGCGGTTTTATATCTAGTCCTTTTTATCATCAAACTTTTTGAAAATACCCAGCTTTTTTTCGATCTCCCGAATACGTTTTGAATATTCCGGAAGTTTGGAATAAACACTCTGCGCCCGCAGCGATTTTACATGAGGAATCGCCGGGGTCCCTGAAAACACCTGACCGCCCGGCAGATCGCCGGCTACTCCGGCCTGAGCGGCCACGATAGCACCTGCGCCGATCTTCACATGGTCCCTGATCCCGGCCTGTCCGGCAATAACAGCCCCGTCGGCTATCTCCGCGCTCCCGCTTATGCCGACCTGCGCTATTATTATACAATTCCTGCCGATTTTTACATTATGGGCAATCTGCACGAGGTTATCAATTTTAGTCCCTGCTCCTATGAAGGTATTGCTGACCGTTCCTCTGTCTATACAAACATTGGCCCCGATCTCCACGTCATCTTCGATTATTACGCCCCCCACCTGTGGTATTTTGTAGTGTCCGCCTTTTTCAAACACATAACCGAACCCGTCAGAACCGATCACAGATCCTGAATGCACTTTTACTCTCATGCCGATCTTTACCTTCTCCCTTACCGTCACATTGGGATGTATGAATGAGTCGTCCCCGATCACTGCTCCTTCGCCGAGGAAAACTCCCTGGGATATGGTGACCCCTGAGCCGAGTTCCACATTATCGCTTACGTACGCATTCGCGCAGACCGACACATTATCTCCCATTTTTACATTACTGCCGATTACGGCCCTGTCGCTTATTCCCGAATATGCAGGAGGCTTGACATAAAAAACTTCCAGCGCCCTGGCAAAGGCAAACTGGGGACTCCCGGCAATAAGCAGGCTTGTCTTCAGCCCCTTGATCTCTTCTTTTACGATAAGGGCGGAGGCTGTCACCTCCGGGATGTTATGAACGTCCTGGAGAAATGTTATCTCGCCCTCTTTCGCGTCCCCAATGCCGGCCGCGCCGGTAATTTCGACCTCCGGGTCGCCCACTATACTGCCGCCTATGATTGCGGCCAATTCTCTCAGTTTCATATCTATCCAGGGACCAAGTTTTTATATTTACCTTGCAGTCGCATTAGATTGTTGATATCGGGCGAACGGACTTGACGGAAAAGCTTTACCTGCGATACTCTGGAGAGACTCATGAAAGCATAAATGGTGTCTTTCTGAATTTCACCAGACGTTAAGTCTGTTGTCAAAGTTTAATTGCAATATCCGTTCGCATCGTAATGGTTTTACGGCAAGGCCGTTTGCCTGATTTATGCAATGTTAAAGTTTAATTACTGTTCGTCTTAGATGACTCGTTAAACATTTTAAGCACCCTGTCCGTCAAGTCCGCCTCAGGACGTATATATGCTATGCCCGCTTCATTAAGAATCGCCGCATAGCCCTCTTCTTCAGAAATCTTTGCCAGCAGCTTCTTTACATTCAGCACTATTTGCTGGATGAACTCAGCTTCATTCTTTTTGAGTTCCTCATCCCGGTCTCTTCTCATCTTCTGATATTCCATCACCAGTTTTTCGTGTTCAGCCTGTTTCTTCCCTTTTGCCTCGGCATTGAGAATGCCGCCCTGGACGGTCAGTTCCTCTTCGAGTTTCTTTATCTGGTTGACTTTCTCCTCCAAGAGCGAGTTCTTCGCTTTTTCGATATTATCCAGGGTCTTCATCGCGTCTTTGCCCTGTTCCGACTGCGAGACTATCCTTTGTAAATCAACATATCCGATCTTCAGTTCCGCGGCCCCGGCGCTGAATACCGCCAGCGAAACTATCATTCCCACGACCATAACAATAAAAAATTTCTTTTTCATAAAACCTCCTATTAAATAACTGTAAGCCGACGATTATAGTCTAAAAGAATCCTCCCAGTGAAAATTCCCATTTATGCTGTCCTTCGTTTTCCCTCCTGTCCAGATTATATCCCCACTCTAGTCTCAGAGGCCCCAGAGGAGACAGCCATCTGAAGCCTGCCCCTGTCGTCCTTCTCATATTGCGCTCGGACAGTGAGTAACTTTTATCAAACGCGCCGCCGTAGTCAAAAAACAGAAGCCCCTTCAGCTTCATCTCTTCCAGAAGAGGGAAGATATATTCGACATTTAATATTACCTGCTGGACCCCGCCGATTTCTTCTCCCTCTTCATTGACAGGCCCGCCCTCTCCAAATCCAAGCCCCCTGATCGTATTAATACCGCCGACGTAGAACCTTTCATAAAGAGGGACTTCATGACGTTTATAACCTTCAACATGACCGTAACGGCCGTGAAGGGCGATCGTCGTATCCCATATTACAGGGAAAAACCATCCGGAATCAACTACCGCTTTCCAGAAATGGTTGTCACCCCCAAGTCCTGCGAACGTCAAATAAAGCGCGTTCTTTGACCCGCTTGTGGGAGACAGATAATTATCACGCGTGTCCCTCCATATAGAGGGGCTTATGCTGCTTGTAA
>JBFLYJ010000026.1:0-15900 GCA_040756635.1 Nitrospirota bacterium | reverse complement strand
GTTCATTGTAAAGGCGAGAAATACGTTATCAGAGAGTGAAAGCTCATACGGTATGCTGTCGCTGTATCCGTCTTCCGCATAAAAAACCGTCTTCACGGCACCTTTTTTGGGTATCGCCTTCCCGATAATGCGCTTCAGTGTTACCCCTTCCCAGAGAGCATTGCCGATAGAATCACCGCCGACCGGATTGCCGATGCATTCGAGGGTCACAAACTCGGTTTTATCTTTCATTCCCCTGAGGTCGTTCATGCCGAGGGCATAAGGTTTTTCCACGAGCCCGGAGATTGTCAGTTTGAATTTATTCTCATCGATACGGGGGATCTTGTCTGAATACGAGGTGATGTAAAATTCAGTGTTAGGCGTGATCTCCTTTGCGGTAAACCCTTTGAAGTTTACTGTCCCCTTCATAAGGAGCTTATGCGTTTCTTCCTCTGCCGCGGCCCCGGCATGCCTGACAAGGCCGCCCGAAAGAGAGCCTGAAACCTGAAGTCCGATTACACCGGCCCCGGCAGCTTTGATGACATCCCTTCTGGTAAATTTATTTTTCATGCACTTCCTGTCATGGTTGTCTGTTTTCGAGTCCATTATATCAGATAAACTGTCTCATGCCAAATTTCAGGATGGGAATTGCACACGGCGTTTCCGGCCCCCGAGACCAGTATCCACGGCCTGGCAATTTTTTTGATAAAATATTCGTATGGAAAACCGGTTAATCACTGAGGAAGTGCGCAATGCCCTGAAAAAGGCCTTTGAACGTCTCATCGAACCGCTGCAAATCGAGGTATATACACAGGCGGGCACCAACGATCCATTTAACAAGGCAGCTGTGGACTTCATGAAACCACTTCCGGAACTTTCGGATAAGATCAAGGTCAGCTTTTCCAAGACCACTGACAGGGCAGCCCGTGAGCGCGGCGTTAAAAGGTCACCTACCATCCTGGTGGCGCCGGGGATGTACAATATCCGTTTCACGGGTTCACCGACCGGCGAAGAGGCGGCCTCTTTCGTCCTTTCTCTGATTATGGTCTCCACCGGACGGACAAACCTTTCCGATGACTCACGCAAACGTCTGGAACGGCTTAAGGAGAAAAGGACCGTGCGGGTCTTTGTAAGCCCGACGTGCCCCTATTGTCCGCAGCAGGTCATCAACGCGGTATCCGCAGCTATCGAGACTAAGGGACTTGTTTCAGTCGAGGTCATAGAAATTTATGAGAACCCCGACCTGGCGGAGAAATACGGGGCCATGTCGGTGCCGACGACATTTATCGGTGAAGAGCTCCTTGCCGCAGGACTCATGCCTGAAGACTCCTTCATCGAGTCCCTTGTCGAGGGGAAGCTGGTCGAATATGCCCTGCCCGTGGGACGCGAGGAAATGAAGGATTACGATATAGTCGTGGTCGGCGGCGGTCCTGCCGGGTTGACGGCCGCGATATACGGGGAGCGAAGCGGATTGAAGTGTGTTGTTCTGGAAAAGGCGAATGTAGGGGGACAGATCTCTATTACCCCTGTAGTTGAAAATTATCCCGGATTTGCGCAGATCGCAGGAAAGACGCTTGTCGATCTGATCGCGAAGCAGGCACTCGAATACTCCGCACTGCTTCAGGGGGTGGGAGTCAATGACGTGGTTAAGAAGGACGCGAAATTCGAGTTGAGTACAGGCAGGGGGACATACAGCGCGAAGGCGCTGATAATAGCAACTGGAGCGGCCAGCCGGAAGCTGCATGTCCCGGGGGAAGACAGGCTAGCGGGAAGAGGCGTCAGTTACTGCGCAACCTGTGACGGATATATTTTCAAGGACGGCAAGAGTGTTATCGTAGCAGGTGGAGGCAACAGCGCGCTGACTGATGCCCTTTATCTTGACAGCCTCGGCTCCCGAGTCACTGTCGTGCACCGAAGAGATGCCTTCAGGGCCGAGGAGAGGCTGCAGCAGGGAGTGTTCCAGCGGAACATTCCTGTAGAATGGGACAGTGTCGTGGAGGAAATCATCGGAGAAAAAAGGGTTGAAAAGGTGACAGTCAAAAACGTGAAGACGGGTAATAGAAAGTCACTCGCTGTCCAGGGTGTTTTTGTTGCAATCGGGTATGAACCGAACAACGGCATTGCAAAAAAACTCGGCCTCGCCCTTGATGAAGAGGGATATATCAAGGTGGATGCCCGAATGAGGACCTCGGTGCCGTTCGTATATGCGGCAGGTGACATAACAGGCGGATTAAAACAGATTGTTACCGCTGTGTCCCAGGGCGCTACCGCTGCGCTGACGGTATTTGAGGACATTTCAAATCCCTACTGGAAAAAGGACCATTGATACTGTAGCGCGGCCGGTTCCACTCCTTTATGCCTGTAAATCTCAGGCCCCCAGAGGCTCCCACGACTTGAACATTCTCACTTCCTCTCCCGGATTGGGAAGTCCCGCGATCTTCCATGCCTGAACAGGGTCGATGAATTTTTCGGTCATGCAGTTGCTGGGCTGGTGGACGTTTTTACAGACCGCCCTGAGAATAGGGAAAAAGTTATACTTCTTATAGTACTCTCTCATAAACTTCAGTATATCGATTTTGTCGGCAGTCAATTCCTCCACCCCTTCATTTTCAGCAAGGGCGCAAGCTACCATCTCATTCCAGTCATCAATGTTCTCAAGGAACCCGTCCTCGTCAGTCGATACTTTTATTTTTCCATACTCAATTGTCTTCATCCTGCACCTCCACATTCCATAAAAATGGATTCGTCCTTCTTAATATAGTCAATATCACAAATAATCCAGGCCGTCAATCATCACTTCCGCAATGTTTTTCATCCGTCGGCAGGCGTTGAAGAAGCACCCCGCCACTGTATTAGCGTATTGGATACTAAAATATATCTGATACCATAAGTGTCCGGTAAATTAATTAGTATACGTCCGAACATACATGCTTAATAATATTTATGACGCAATATGATTTCAGAATTTGCTTTGATGGTTCATTACCTTTACTCAACAAGAGACTGCAGGCATGATGCAGTATTTGAGCGGATTTTTTTGCCGGTAGTGAAGACAGGAAGTCTGAACAGGCAAAAGCCTCGGAGTCCCGCAGGAAGCGGGACGAGAATGAGCCGAAAATACTGTATCATGCCTGCGTTGCATAATCATGCATTCACTAAGGTATTGCCATAAATATTTTCAAGCATGCATGTCTACTTCAAATATTTACCGGACATTTATGATCTGATACAATTATTTTATAATCATGAGTTCCGGCCTGCGTGGTTGAGAGATAATCACGACCAAAGAGAGGAAACAGATGTCAATTTATCTTATGAAGCCGCTTGCGTTCATCAGCATATTAATTCTGATGATAGTTGCGATCTATGCAGTTGGTCAATACGAGACACTGGCTGCTGCACAAATAAAGGGAGGAGCGCCGGGAGACAGCTCGTATACTGCAAGTCAGGACAGCATAATCAGGGGTAAAAATATTTTTAAGGCAAAATGCATTTTTTGCCATGACCCTCACAGCACGGGAAACGTCGTCGGCCCGGGACTGAAGGGTATATTGAAAAAGCAGGAACTGCCCGCCAGCGGACGTCCGGCCACACCGGAAAATATAAGAAAGCAGTTGAGCGACCCTTTCGACCGCATGCCGTCTTTTGATTATCTTTCAAAAGATGAACAGGATGATATCATCGCTTATTTAAGCACTTTATAACTGCCGAATCGCCGGTCAATGTCATGCCCCCGTATTTTCAGGGCCGAGGTATCCAAGGAATTCCAGTTCCTCAAGCACCCATTCATCTTCCGATAATTCACCGCCGTCGACCTTGTCCAATGCCCTCGCGTATTCCTTGAGGAAGCAGTACGCCAGCCGCTTCAGGTCGGTGTCGAGTTTCTTTTCCATATCGGTCACATTGTCCTGTACAGACCACCTTATCCCGAGATTTTTTATCACGTCCGCTATCATTCCCTCCGGGACCTCTGACTGAATGACCATGGTCATATCATCTTCAGACTCAACCACAAGTTTCATCGGCAGGTGGGGCTCTCTGAGCTGAGTCCTGTTTTCAGCCGCCCATTCCGTGATGTCCGGGACATATTTGACATTGAAAACCAGATAATCAAGGCTTAACTTCTCCATGTTCCTTTTATATTTTTTTAGTGATATCACTGCTGACCTCCATTTCTTTTACTGCTTTTATAAATTCATTGTCCTGTTGTCTTATGATTTTGTCGAAGAATGCTTTCCATACCACCCCGTCCGGGCGAGGCAGTTTATATTATCATATTACGCCTATCATTATACGCTGAAAATATTTTTTATTCTGAAAAAAACAGGGGCGGGCAGGTCTGATTGACAGCATTATACGGATGACGTCGGCTATCGGCCATTCCGTCTTTCGCTCAACGTGTATCAGAGATACCTACTGCTCTGTTATGAAAACCATTATGTGCCCCGGAATCAGCGTTTTTCAGGGACACGCAGAGATCTGATTTTATGTGAGTATGACCATACAAGCAGGACCATACCGCCCGCAATAAACAGAAACATACTTCCCGGTTCAGGGGCAACGGCAGTGGTTACATTGTCTATTCCAAAGAAACCATTGGTATCGGTGAATGTGAACTCCGCATGGTATATGGGCGTATCGCCGGCCGAAACACTTAAGAAGGCAATGTCCACAGGGATTAAAAGACCGTCCGAATTTCTCTTTCCCCTGGTCGCCTGGACAATGACCGAATCTATTAAATTCCCGTCATGATCAAACACCGAAAGAGCGGCTGTTTCATGATCATACGGATAAGGGCCCCCGTAATCAACACCAAAAAGGCTCAGGAAGTACACAGGAAGTGAAAAATCAATTCTGATCCCTGTATCGTCTGAATAAGCTATATTCGGGTCGGACCCGGACAGCGGACTGTAACCGGAGTATGCCTTACCGCCCGAATACGCGTAGACATTGCCTCCGGACATTCCGGTAAAGGTCATTCCGAGATGGTCATATTTTGTATTGACAACCTCCATATGCCCGGCATCATCAAAATTGACGAAAGCAGCGCGCGCCTGACCGCATATTAAAAGCGAAAAAACAGCCAGGCCGACCAGCCCTGATATCGGAAGTACACGCATCCTGCCGGTCTTTCCAGCCCTGATTTCCATATACAGATGTTTATTCATTCTTAACTGTCAAAAAAGTCGGCGAACAATATACGGTTTGCTTGATCAACCATATGTCTTTGATCCGACCGGAATGCAAGGACGAGAGAATATTTCCCCTTTATTCGAGGTTTGCATATTTCTTGCCAAGTATAACTATTTGATTTCAGGAATGATTTCTGATAGTTAGTGTGTGACTGACACAGATGTCCGCGGGCACAAGAGTGTCACGACACATTCTTAGGGTATGCAGGAGGTAACAAAACAAGATTGGCCGCGCCGGAACACCGGGCGGGTTTCGGATATGTTATGGTGCGGAACGCTTCCTGATCCGGCACAATACCGGCCGCACCACTCCTGACGGCTGCGGCCGGTGCTTGAGAAACAAATATGCTACTCCAATTCAAAGTTTTCGATAAATGCGGTCCCCTGACTTGTGGTCATGTTGCCATTCAGGACCGTGTTCCCTGATACGGCTGAATAATCACAATTATAT
Organism: Nitrospirota bacterium; assembly: GCA_040756635.1. Classification (GTDB taxonomy): domain Bacteria; phylum Nitrospirota; class Thermodesulfovibrionia; order UBA6902; family UBA6902; genus UBA6902. The sequence continues at coordinate 10,278 of JBFLYJ010000026.1, read as the reverse complement.
CCGCCAACAAATGTAACTGCTTTTAAGGGAATGTCATCTATGTAAAGATCTTCAGTAAACACCAGAGACTGACTCTGAATAGTATCTCCATTCTGTGCAGCGTCATATGCGTCCTGCAGGGAATAATAATCGGTGGGATCGCCCGGGATTTTTACAGGGGCAGAACATGTCAGATAAACTGCCGTCAGGTCCTTATCGTCATTCATGGTCATCGTGCAGATATCTCCGGCAGGCGAATCGCACCCGGTCCAGTAGTCGAATTCGTAACCGGTATTGGCTGATGCCTCTACAACAACTATTGTCCCGCTGTCATACCAGCATCCTGCCGGGCAGTCAGGGGCCGTACTCCCGGCTCCTGAAGGACTTATATGTGTAGTAAGCATGTATTGAATATTAAAGGTCGCGGTACAGGTCTTGCCTGAACCGGCCGGGTCCATGGTCACCACACCATCGGAGCAGTCCGGATCGCCGCTCCACCCCGCAAAGGAAGAGCCCGCATCCGCTTCAGGTGTCAGGGTAACCACAGTAACGCTGGTATAATCTTCGGAGCAGTCCGTTCCGCAGGCTATGCCCGGAGGATTTGAAGTTACAGTGCCGCTCCCGGCGCCTGTTTTTGTAACATTCAGGGTCACCTGGGAAGCTGATAATGAAAATGTAGCGGTACAGCTTTTGCTTGCACTCATGGTAACCACACCGTCGGAACAGTCCGGATCACCGCTCCATCCCGCAAAGGAAGAGCCCGCATCGGCTTCAGGTGTCAGTGTGACAGTAACCCCGCTAATGTAGTCCTGCGAACAATCCGCGCCGCAGTCAATTCCTCCGGGGGTTGAGGTCACGGTACCGCTTCCGGCTCCCGCCTTGCTGACAGACAGGGTGTATGTAGTTGCGTCGGTCGCGTACTTCAGGTCGCCGTTTTCATAATCATAATAACTTATATGTACATTGTCGAAAGAGTCCGTCACAATGGACGTATGCATCCCGACATCACCGCTGTCGTCAACGCTTTCATACGCCCAGGTGCCTGTTGAGTTCGCGGCATACTTGAGTCGGCCGTTGTCCCAGTCGTAATAGCTGATATGGGCCTTGTCAGACGAATCAATCGCTATCGAGGTATATAGACCTACATCACCGTTACTGTCCAGTGTCTGGGCGTTCCACGAACCTGACACATTGGTGGCGTACTTCAGATTCAGCTGACTGAATTTATAGTAGCTGATATGGACCTTATCAAGTGAGTCAATCGCTATCGAGGTATATAGACCTACATCACCGCTGCTGTCCAGTGTCTGGGCGACCCATGAACCGGACGCGTTCGTCGCGTATTTGAGGTCGCCGCCGTCCCAGTCATAATAACTGATATGCACCTTATCGGATGAATCAAGCGCTATGGAGGTATAAAGACCGACATCAGCGCTGATGTCAACTGTTTCGGTGACCCATGCACCCGATGCGTTAGTCGCATGCTTCAAGGCGCCGTTACTCCCGTCATAATAACTGATATGCACCTTATTGGATGAATCAAGCGCCATGGAAGTGTATGAACCTACCCACCCGGTCCCAAAGCCGTCAACTGTCACGGCAACCCATGAACCGGACGCGTTCGTGGCATATTTCAGGTCTCCGTTTGTGGCCTGGTAATAACTGATATGTATATTGTCCGAAGGGTCTATTGCTATAGACGTGTACTGGCCGACGTTTCCGCCGAGACTCTCTAAAGTTTCAGCTACCCACGAACCCGACTCGTTAGTAGCGTATTTCAGGTCTCCGTTGTTATCGTCATAGTAACTGACATGCATATTGCTGAGGGAGTCTGTCTCGATGGAAGTAAACATGCCCGCGTCTCCGCTCTTGTCTATCGCTTCAGAGACCCAGGAGCCTGATGTGTTCGTGACATGCTTAAGTTCGCCGGTTGAACTGCTGTAATATGATATATGCGCCTTTGCCGATGAGTTTATCGCTATAGAGCTGTAGAGCCCCACAGTTCCGGCACTTTCGACCGTCTCACACTTCCAGTCTGTATGAGTACAATTCCCTGTGCCCGGACTGACATTGTTCGTCGTGTACAGAAGGTCACCGGCCGAACTGCTGTAATGACTGATATACAGTTTGCCGGATGTGTCCCGTGCTATGGATGAATAGAGACCCACTGTTCCGGCGCTTTCCACTGTCCCGGTCACCCATGAACCGGACGCGTTCGTGGCGTATTTGAGGTCTCCGTTGTCATAATCCTGATAGCTTATGTGAGCCTTGTTTGATCCATCAAGTACGATAGACGTATAGAGACCCACCGTACCGGCGGTGTCGACACTCGCGGTCACCCATGAACCGGACGCGTTCGTGGAGTATTTGAGATCACCGTTATCATAATCGTAATAGCTGATGTAGGCCTTGCCCGACGAGTCCGTCCTGATTGAAGAATAAAGACCTACATCTGCGGCTGTATCTACTATGGATACATTCCATGAGCCGGAGGCGTTAGTTGCGTATTTCAGCTGCATGTTGTCCCAGTCATAATAACTGATATGGACTTTGTCTGACGGGCCGATCGTTATAGAGGAGCCTACTCCCACGTCACCTGTACTGTCAATGGTTGTAGTGACCCATGAACCGGAGGCGTTTGTAGCATACTTCAGATCGCCGTTTACCCAGTCATAATAACTGATATGCACCTTCCCCGATGAGTCCAGTGCTATGGAGGTGTATTGACCGGTGCCCGTGGACGGGTCCACTGTTACATAATTCCAGCTTGTTCCGTTGTTGTAAGCATAATACAGGTGGTCCTCTCCGTAAGAGATATGAGGATTCCCGCTGCCGTCTACGGCTATCGCCCTTGAATAAAAGTTGCTGAACTGCTTGGGAGCGTCCGCCACATGCGTTGTCCAGGCCGATACCGCGGACGGCGACAGGGACAACAAAATTATTATCCAGAATATAAAAGGGCTGTTCCGTGAATATATTTTCATGACTTCCTCCGATTATCCAGTCTGTCAGGACCCGTTCAGCAAAATCTCGATTTCAGCCTTGCTCTTAAGTTCCTTTATGAGAGAATCTCTCTTTCTCTTTACAAGTCCTTCCTGCAAATACTTACTGATAAAGTCCCTTACATCTTCATAGGGGACTATTTCTTCCGGGTTCTTCTCCAGTACCTTTATGATGTGGTAACCGTATTTTGTTTCCACGATGTTACTCAGTTCACCCGGTTTCAGCGCGAACGCCGCCGAGTCGAATTCCGGCGGCATATACCCTCTTTCTATTTTCCCGAGATCGCCTCCCAGCGCGGCCCTGCCGTCCTCTGAATATTCTTTTGCCGCTTCCGCGAAGTCCCTGCCGTCCGCTATCTCTTTTCTTATGTGTTCCGCTTTCTCCCTTGCACTTTCTTTTTTCTCAGCCGCGGCACCCTCTTTCACCATGATCAATATATGACTCGCCTTTATGTACTCTTTCCGGCGGAAGCCCTCCCTGCTTTTCTCGTAATACGCCTTTATTTCTTCTTCAGGGACTACAGGGTCTTTAATGCCCGCAGCCTTGAGATATTCATCGATCTGGATATTGCTTTTTATCGAATTAACCACATCATCTTCGGTCCGCCCTTTTTCTTTTAAATAGGCCTCGTATTTTTCCTGATTTTCATATTTGTCCTTTAATTCTTTCAGTTTCTGTTTAACTGTTTCATCAATATTATTAATCTGCATCTTGACGCTTTCCTGCTTGATAAGTTCGAGCGTGATCACTTCATCCAGCGCCCTCTCCCTCAGACGTTTGTCCAGTGCTGATGTGTTTTTCTGTGCGCCGTATTTCTGAAACTTTTTCTTCTCCCGTTCAACATACGGGGCCAGCGCATTTTCATAAATGACCTGCCCGTTTACTTTCGCTATAATTTTCCCGCCGGCTGCAGCTGTATTAATATCATTATTCGTAGAAGCACCGGATATCGCCGCCGCGGGAAACATCAGCACCGTTGCTGCCAGCAGAATTGTAAGACAATTTAATTTCTTCCCTTTGTTCATGTTTCTCCTTATTCAGCGCTGATGACTATGTCGGCTGATGTTCCCCGTTTTCCGAACGGGGTGAACGTGACATCATAATTCATAATGCCCGCGTCCATATTGAATGTAACTTCCTGTGGCTGACGACGACCAAAACGATACGAAGATGTAAGCGCCTTGTGATATACACCATCTTCATAAACATCGATTTTTATCCTGCGGAGGCCGTTGTTTACAATCGATATCCGGTTTACACCTTCTCCTAAAGTCACCGTTTCCGCATCTGCGGCAGGTTTGCCGTTGTTTCTGACAATCGTTAACTGCAATACATCGGGAGGGAGAACCGCTGCTGAAGCATTGACCAGGCCGAAACCGTAAGTGGCGTCCCTTCCCGGTTCTCCAAGATCCACAGCGGTACTTTGAAGTACTGGCCTTACGTCTATGCCGTTGATCATACCGTCGCCGTTTACGTCCTGAAGGTCAGTGGAAAGAAGCAGAGCGGCCGTCCCGGTTATATGCGGCGCCGCCTGGGACGTACCGCTAAGCACGCGATACCCGCCGCTGCCGGCACAGCTCTGCTGCGTCAGTGAGCACGTTGATAGAATGTTCAGCCCCGGAGCGGAAAGTTCCACCCCTGAACCGACCGGTGAAAAGTAGGCCTTCACGTCCTGCGCGTCTGTCGCTGTAGCTGCGATCACGGAACCATATGCTGCCGGATACCTCGGATTTCCTCCATAGGTATTGCCTCCTGCCGCGACCAGCAGGACTCCGGCATTGTACGCGCTGTCACAGGCTTCCATGAGTGACTGGTAGTGCTGCCCTTCCAGACTTAAATTGACGACGTCCATATGATTATTCACCGCCCACTCAAGTCCGGCGATAATCCAGCTGAGCAGACCGAAGCCGGCCCCGTCCAGAACCTTGATAGCGTAGATGTCCGCTTCAGGCGCTACGCCGATTACACCGATACCATTGTCTTCCGCGGCTATAATCCCGGCGACATGCGTGCCGTGACTGTTCGGGTTGTCGTCAAAGGGGTCTTCGTCATTAAAGACAAAGTCCCAGCCTCCGGCATAATTATCATTCAGGTCTTCATGGGTATAATCTATACCTGTATCAATGATCCCTATTTTGATCCCTGTGCCCCTGTTTCCGCTGGCATGTGCGGCATCCGCTCCTATGTGTTTTACACCCCACGCGTTTATAAACTCATTGCCGGCCGCAGGCTCCACAGCCATGAAAACGCCGTCCTCTTCCACGTAAGCGACCTGCCCGTTCTTTTTCAGACGGTCGACCGCCTCTTCGGACAGGTCCGCGGCAATGGCCGGGATATGTTTAAACATGCGCTTAACACGCCCCCCTGTCCCGCGTATCATCGCCTTCTCTGACAGTCCGGGTTTCTGGCGAAATCCGACGATAACGGATCTTTCTTTCGCAAAAGCAGCGCCGCTTAGCATCAATAAAATGCACAGGACGAAGCTAACAGATAGACCGCGTTTTACGCTCATCACTTTCCCTTGACTCTTACACGATACACCGTTCATTTATTACAGCCCTTCCCCTTGCATGGTTTAGGCGGTTTACCATTACCGCTCGAAGCCGAACCGAACAGGGCATCAACGGTAACGGTTATATTATTGGAACACTCCGCCACGGACATCTTTATCTGGTTTGGTGTCCAGGATATGATGTCGGCCGTTTCCCGATTTACCAGTACGCGGAGATACTCATCAGTGCCTTCAAACTTCTCACCGAAACCCGAACCCGTAACAGTCAATAATCCCTTCTTTCTGTTACAGTCTACATTCGTGATGACTACACTTGGGATCACGCTTATCGTAGTGGGATTGCTTTTGGTCTCCCCCTTGATCGCACGCAGGTCATAATTGCCGATGGCCAGATTCCCGGGGATCGTCACGGTCATTGTATCCTGAGTAACGTTGTCGGGGACTAGAAGAGTCGTGGATCCGTCATAGGCCGTCAATAGAACCTGCGAAACTACCTGATACCCGCCGGCGACATTGGTGAATACCGTCCCGTACACGTTTACCGGCGTTGCTGTCCCCTGTGTCACTACTGTAATATCCGTACCGATAATATGAGGAGCAAGCGGCCCCGTACCGGGTGCTGATGACGCTGAAAAACCATGACAACCCCAGCAGTCATCATTGTTGCCGATATGCCCGTAAAACGGCATTTCCATACCCGGCGTTATTGTCCCGTCTCCATCTGAGTCGACCTGAATATTGTGAAGGGACTGATATCCGTGGCAGCCCTCGCACACCCGGATGTAGTATTCCTTTGGAATCTGCATATCATGACACCGCGAACATTTGTCGAGGTCAGTGCTTATCACGGTGGTGTGATGTGTCGTAAAATTGCGGTAAACGAGTATGCCCGTACCGATATCAGTGCCGGGACTCGTTGTACCGGTCCCGGTGGAATGGCAGTATGTGCATGCGCCGGCGCCGTTGCCTTCACTATTGAGAGGCAGTCCTGTTCCTCCGCTCGGTTTCGGCGTTACCATCGAAGGTTGATACGTGGATATTATGTGTCCGTCTCCGATGTTATTGACCACACTGCCGTGACAGTGCTTGCAGTCGGCGTCGCGTGCAGGTTGTGTCAGGTGATGGACAGACGCGTCATTGGGGACCTGATGATGGCAGTACAGGCAGTCCCTGAATGTGTCGAATGTAGAGGTCATGGTAACAGGGTCCCAGATCAGTCTGTGGCAGGAAAGACAAACAAAATTATCGGGCGGGTCCCCGAAAGGAGCGGAGTTGGGGTCGCCGATCGGTGTACCTACGAGAAGGTGATGCCGGTCCGGGATGTAAACATCCTCGACCGGGAACTGGTCCGGATTTTCATGGCAGGCGCGGCAGTCGGCTTCGACAAGGTTATCGAAGATACCATCCTGAAAACCCATCTCCTGATTTACAGGCGGCGCCGGGACATTGGCCCAGGCAAACATCGCGCATATTGAAATGATGAGTAATACGCCAAATTGGACTAAAATCTTTTTCATTTAGAAACCTCCTGATTTACATAAACTCATAAAATAAAAGTGCATAAGCATGATTATTAATAACCTTTGCCCTTATGTGGCTTTGGCGGTCTATTACTGCTGGAATATGATCCAAATAATGTATTGACGGTGATATCTCCGTTACCGGGACATCCGGTGACAACCGCTTTAATCCTGTTGTCATTCCAGGAAATGATGTCAAGAATTTCACCGTTCAACTCCGCGTTAATATAGGCATCGGTACCCTCGATCTTCTCACCGAAGCCCGAGCCGGTAATAACAAGCACCCCTCTTTTTTTGCTGCACTCTACATTTGTGATGGAGACCTCGGGTATGATACTGACAACGATGCGGTTGCTCTCCGTGTCACCTTTTTTTGCCCGCAGGTCATAATTCCCCGCAGCGAGCGCTCCGGGGATGGTCACTGTCATTGACGACTGACTTATGCTGTCAGGGTAAAGTTCGACCGGAGATCCGTCCGGAGAAGTAAGAACGATATCTGAAAGCCATTCGAAGCTTTCATCCAGGTTTGTGAACGCCGATCCGTTCAGGGTCAATTCCGTATCCGCGCCGGCTGACACAATAGTGAGGTCGGAACCGCCTAGGTGAGGGATGACCGGACCGCTCACGGGTGCCGGGCCGGAGGACACTGAATACCCGTGGCATCCCCAGCAGTCATCCGGGTTGCCGATATGACCGAAATAAGGCAGTTCAACGCCAGGGCTGATTACCCCGTCACCGTCCGAATCAACCTGAATGTTATGGAGCGACTCGTATCCATGGCAGCCTTCGCATCCCCTGATCCGGTATTCCCTCGATTCCCATATATTATGACACCATTCGCATTTGGCAGTATCATTCCCTAAACCGGTAAAGTGATGGGTGACTGTATTTCCATAAACGTATATTCCTGAGTCAATGTCCGTTCCGGGATTTATCGCGCTGCCTGTTCCTGATGAATGACAGTAATTGCAGGCGCCCGCGCCATTCCCTTCGCTGTTCAGAGGCATTCCGTCCCCTCCGCTCGGCCCCGGTGTCGCCAGTGAAGGCTCATAGGACGGGATAATATGCCCATCGTCCATGTTGTCGACAAGGTCGCCGTGACAGTATACACAGTTACCGGCTTCAGCAGCTGGTGTCAGATGATGTACCGTCACATCCGCCCCTGTCTCGCCTATATTCTGATAATGGCAGAATGTGCAGTCCCTGTACACATTGATACTGCACATCCCGGTACTGCAGTCGACATTATGGCAGGAGAAACAATTATAGTTCCTTCCCGGCGGCGGCGGGAAAGGCGCTCCGCTCGCGTTCCGGCACACTCCGGCCCCCTGCGGACAGTCAACACCGGCGTGCGGCTGACATGCGGCGCCGGACACCGAGCATGTTCCGGTTTTTGCAAGGGTGTTTACGATCAAATGATGGCGGTCGGGTACTGATTTGGGTTCGACCGGGAACTGGTCCGGGTTTTCATGACATAAGCGGCAGTCCGCCTCTTCCAGATTGTTATATATGCCGTCGGGAATACCGATCTGCTGATTGGCAGGGGGAGGCGGTACATTCGCCTGCGCAAACAGGGGGAATACCAGTAAAAAGCCTATTGCTAAAATTATATTGAATAATGCCGATAGATTATTTCTTATTGCTTCATTCATAAAGGATTCCGCATATACTTAAAGTGCCTGAGCTTTATTTTTTAATATCTCTCTTTAGTTTTAAGAACAGGGGAAAGAGAGAACCTCTTTCCCCTGTCCTAAGATTTACTGACTACTTGTTACATCCTTTGCCCTTACATGGTTTGGAAGGCTGGCTTCCGCTGTCAGATGCTGAACCATATAAAGCATTGACCACAACGGCGGTATTGCCGGAACAGGACGAAACGGAGACCTTGATACGGGTGTCCGTCCAGGAGAGTATGCTGGATGCCTCGCCATTTATTACAACATTGATGTCGGCATCTGTGCCTTCAGGCTTTGTGCCGAATCCTGAACCTGTAATGGTGAGCACTCCCTTCTTCTTGTCACAACTTACGCTGGTTATTGTCACGCCCGGAATAATCGCGAGTCCGGTGGCATTACTGCTGCTGGGTCCCTTGACCGCGCGCAAGACGTAATTGCCGGGGGCCAGGGTGCCGGGGATGGTTACGGTTATCGTGTCTACGCTGATAGTATCAGGCGCCAACGTCACTACATTGCCGTTACTATCGGTCAGCGAAACCATCGAAGTAACTAAATAACCGTATATCTCGTTTGTAAAGGCAGACCCCGTTATCGTTATGGTTGTATTGGACCCAGCGGTTATGCTGTAGGTACTCAGTGTACCGACCTGAGGAATGATCGGGCCTGTTGCCGGCGCGTTTGATGCCGCAAAGCCGTGGCAGCCTGAGCAGTCAGCGTTGTTCCCTATATGGCCCCAGTAGGCATCTTCTTCACCCGGTACGATGGAGCCGGTATTGCCTGCTGCGGTCGAATCCACCTGGATGTTGTGTATTGAGTTGACCCCATGACAATCCTCACATCTCCTTATTGCGGCAGCCGCAGTGATGTCATGACACCACAGACACTTCCCGCTTGAAATGTCGCTTCCGGCAAAAGGAGCAAGTCCTGTGCTGTGATGCGTTGAAGCGTTTGAAACAACAGGAACAACCGCTCCGAAAGCACCGATGAAATCCGGATCTGTTACACCGGCCGATGCTGCATGGCAGAAACTGCAATAACCTCCTGTCGCGCCGGCATCTCCGGGCGGAAGATCATTGACGTCCTTATAGGAAACGCCCGTGCATGCGTCGTAAGAAGTACACGGGGTTACCAGTGACGGGGAATAAGTCGGAACATAATGACCGTCGTTCGGATTATCAATCGGTCCGTGGCAGGCCTTGCAGTTCTTGCTCTGGGCTTCCGTAGTCCTGTGGTGAGTTGTCGGAGCAAGCGGGTCCTGTATGTGACAGAACGTGCAGTCCCTGAATGTCTCGAATTGAGACGTGTAGGTTACCGGGTCCCAGTACAGCTTGTGACAGGACAGGCAGTCGTAATTTCCGCTTGTGTCGCCGGCAGGGAATGGTCTGTCCGTGTGAACGGAACAGAAGTTTTCGATGTCACCTGTTCCCGCGTCAAATCCGGGACAATCTTCATTTCTTTCGCACGTATCCGCGGTTACTGCGCAGGTCCCGGAAGGCACCGGTGTCCCTCTCAACAGATGGTGTCTGTTGGGAATATTGGCCCCATCGACAATGTCCTCATTTTGATGGCAGTAACGGCAGTCCGCCTC
>JBFLYJ010000259.1:0-5068 GCA_040756635.1 Nitrospirota bacterium | reverse complement strand
ATAATACGACGCTGTAAATCGTGACGTGACACAACTGTGACCGTGATAATTCGTGCACGGCACACATTATTAATTGATAGTTTGCCGATTATTCAGCATGTTGCGATATGGCAGAAAACTTGCTTGTCAATAATAAAATTTATCAGTTTTATCCTGATTATCCTTATTCAAAATGCAAGAGGGGGCAAAATGAATAGAGTTATAATCGTGATTGTGGGCTTGCTGTTATTATGCGGACTCATGTCCGTGGCGGTAATTGATGTTCATGCCGCAGGGTCTTATACCTTTACTCCGATTGATGTACCGTTTACAGGAGGGCATGATACAAGCGCTTACGGCATAAATATTACCAGCCATATTGTGGGTGATTACATAGACTCTGATGGTTACTACCATGGGTTCCTGTATGACGGTTCTGCATATACTGCCATTGATGTGCCGTTTGCAGGCAGCTATGATACCAGCGCATACAGCATAAACAGCGCAGGCGTTATTGTAGGGAGCTATTATGATGCCGACGACTATGTCCATGGTTTCATGTATGACGGGGTTACATATACAACCCTTGATGTGACTTTTTCGGGCAGCTTTGATACAAGGGCTTACGGTATTAACAACTCGGGGTATATCGTTGGAGACTATAAAGATGATGATGGTTACCATGGATTTATGTATAACGGAACTACTTATGCAACCATTGACGTACCTTTTCCGGACAGTTATGACACGAGTGCCTATAATATAAACGATGCCGGCATTATCGTTGGAGATTACCTGGACGTTGATGCCTACCTGCATGGCTTTCTTTATGACGGGACGACATATACGACCCTTGATGTGCCGTTTGCTGGCAGTTATGATACGAGCGCTTATGGCATAAACAATGCGGGCGCTATTGTAGGTAAGTATTATGACGCGGATGACTTTATCCATGGGTTTTTGTATGACGGGGCCGCGTATGCTTCCATTGATGTGCCATTCCCCGGCAGCTATGATACAAGGGCCATAGGTATTAACGGCGCCGGGACCATAGTGGGTGATTACATAGATGATGACGGCTACCATGGCTTCGTGGCTGTCGTCCCCGAGCCGATAAGCTCAACTCTATTTATTGCTGGCGCAACGGTATTGGGATTCAGAATATTCAGAAAGAAACCGATCGCATAAAAAGTTAAACTGTCTTTTTCTTTCGCCTTGTTTATCCCTGCATATCATGCCTGCCGTCAGCTTTTTGAATAAAGTTAATAAGCCATCAAAGCAAATTCTGAAATCATATTGCGTCATAAATATTTTTAAGCATGTATGTCCGGACTTACTCTGATTAAATTTATCCGGACACTACGGCTTTCACATTATAAGTTGCGATTATAAGCGGGTCTGATAAATAACTCGTTTTGCTCCAAAATATCCCGGTACGTTCCTGCCTTCCTTTGTGAATAATCAGCTTAGAGTCAGGCCTTCCCCGGACCTGCACTTGTCGTGCGATTTCAGTATAATGAAGGATGGTTGATATATCGGCAAGAATGTTTACACGTAAACGCCCAACGCGTGAAAAATGAATAAAGGAGATATCTTATGAAGAAAGCATGGATACTGGCCGTATCTCTACTGGTTTTGTCGGCTTTTGTTCTTTTATCATGTTTCCCGTTTCATCACGGGCCCCATCCCAGACATTTGCCTGTTCCAAAGCATGTCCCGGGACCAAAACCTCCTCTTCCGCATCCGTAATATCGGAAGACTGCCGGGGAGAAAGCCCATAAATCGGTATCACTGAAAACCCTGAGCGCGGGTGCTTGTTTTCCCGCGATTAATTACGGTGAATCGATTTGAAAAACCGCAGCGCGGAATTTATAATATCAAAACCGATGGCAACGCAAAAAAAGGATGATGATCGGATAACGCGTGAGTTCTGGCAGCGCCAGGGACGCCAGCTCCTGGCCATAGCGGCGGCGCTTTTTCTTGTTTTACTGCCGGCCGTGGTCCATAAACGGCAGGACTTATTTGGAGAATTCTCAAAAAATACCCTCGTCGCGGTCCAGCTTGCGGTGATAACCGCGTTCATCGTATTCACCGCCATTAACTGGAGGTGCCCCTCATGCAGAAAATATCTCGGCGTTGATATTTATAAACGCTTATGCAGGCATTGCAGGACGAGGTTGAGATAACACGGAAGCGGCACAGACGGTCCGCTCTTGACATGCCGCGTAATCTTCATCATACTACCCAAAAAAATGAGGTGAAACGAATGGACGCAAAAGATTTATTCCGGGAAGGGCAGAGATCCTTCGTAGACGGGCGGTACGGAGAAAGCATAGAATACTTTTCAAAAGCTATAGAAGCCGGCGAAAAAACGGAACTGGCCTTTTTAAGCAGGGGTGTCGCGTACTTCAGGGCAGAACAGTTCGACAATGCGGTGGAGGATTTCAATACCACTCTTGAAATGAACAGCGGGAATTTTCGGGCATATTTCTATCGTGGGATATCATACATGGCGCTGAAGGAATATGATAAGGCGATTAAGGACTTCGACCAGACCATAAAATTGAAGTCCGACTACGGCGCGGCCTTTTTCATGCGCGGTACGGCGTATGCCCAAACTGGAAATGAGTATGAAGCGCAGAGGAGCATGCAGACAGCGCTTTCATGCTCCGAGGCGTCGATGCAGTGGGTCGCGGACCACTATGGAATGTTCAGGACGCAGTTTGACCAGGCGATGGCTCTGATGCCGGGAGAAGACGCTCTTTCTGAAAGCCGGGACGAGCGGATCGAGAAGTTTAAAGAGTTGTTTGAAAAAGATTAATAAAGCAGGCTGAAACAAAAAGGGCCCGCGCATACCGGGCCCTTCACCTGACCTTTCCGTTGATGGGTTATGCATTTACCAGCATCTTTTTTGCTTCCTTCTCAGTGATGTCCATCTTGTGAAATTTCTTTGCGTGCTCAAGAGCGATCCTGATGACCTCGTTTTCGTCATGGCTCTGGATCGAGAAACCGCACTTGGGGTCGCATTCTATTTTTTTCAGCGCTGTTGCCATATCTGACACCTCCTTCCTTCCTCTACCTGAATCATATGTCAGTTTACGGAAGAGACAGTATGACATACATCATATCGCATGTAGGGGGCCATGAAAAAAGGTCTTGCATCTTCCTGTTCATACGTGTTAAAACCTTCTATGCTGAAAAAAATTGTCGTTGACATCGAGACCATCGGAAAAGATTTCGACTCATTTGACGAGACCACGAGGGAATACCTCCTTAAATACGCCGAAACCGAGGACGATATCAAGGCGGCAAAGGAGGGCCTCGGTTTTTCCCCCCTTACAGGCGAAGTAGCCGCGATAGGTATGCTCAATCCCGATACGGGACGCGGAGCCGTGTATTACCAGTCGCCGGAGGTCCTCCAGGAACCGCTTGAGGAGGAGGGGATCGAATATATCGCGGACACGGAAGCCGGCATACTCAGAAGGTTCTGGGAGGCGGTACGTCATTATGATCAGATGATCACGTTTAACGGCAGGGGCTTTGACGCGCCGTTTCTTATCCTCCGCTCGGCAATTAATAAAATCGCCCCGACCAAAGAAATCATGCCCACCCGTTACAATCTGTCCCATTGCGATCTTATGGATGTGCTCACCTTTTACGGGGCGGTGCGCAGGAAGTTCAGCCTTCATATGTGGTGCAAGGCGTTCGGCATTAAAAGTCCCAAGGAAGAGGGGATCACCGGCCATGAAGTACCCGAACTCTTTAAGCAGCAGCAGTATCTCACCATAGCCCGGTACTGCGTTGGTGATTTGTACGCTACCAAGGAGCTGTATGAGTATTGGGAAAGATACGTGAAGTACCCTCCGCTGATCTAATTGAAATAAGTCAATGCTTGTTAATATAATAAACGGCTACTAAACGGATTAATAACACTTAATGTTGCATAAACAGGACTAGCGACATTGCCGCAAAAACCTTTACAATGTGATGAGATATTGCAATTTGGCTTTGACGGGAGGACCAAACATTCAGTGATCTTCAGAAAGATATCACTTATGCTTTCAAGCATCTTGCTGACGTATCGCAGGTAAAGCTTTTCCGTCAATACCGCTAGTCCCGGGCAAATAATATTATGCAACGGTAATGTACAATGCGAAAAACTGCGTTAATAATAGGTGGCAGCCGCGGGATCGGACGCACCATAGCCCTCAGGCTGGCCCGGTCCGGGTTTGATATCTGGCTTACTTACAAGAGCAACCATACTGCCGCGGAGGCCGTAAAGGCGGAGGTGGAGAAGATAGGGACCGCGTGCGATCTTATTCCTTTTGACGTGTCCGATTATGCCGCCGCTGAGGCCGCTCTGTCTCCAAGGGTGGAGGACTCCGCCCCTGACGTCCTCGTCTACAACTCCGGCATTACACGGGACAATCTGATGGTATGGATGACCAGGGAGGAATGGGACACGGTGCTTTCCACAAACCTTGACGGTTTTTATAACGTGACCCGCGCGGTGCTGTTTTCAATGCTCAGGGCAAAGAAAGGCCGTATTGTAGTGGTCTCATCGGTGTCCGGCCAGATAGGTCACGCAGGACAGGTAAATTATTCCGCCTCCAAGGCGGGCCTGATAGGCGCAGCCAAGGCCCTGGCCCGGGAGGTGGGCAGGAAAAATATTCTGGTAAATGTAGTTGCCCCGGGGTTTATCGAAACCGAAATGACCGAAAATATTCCAAGGGAACAGGTACTGCCTTTAATCCCCGTTAACCGCCTTGGGAGCGCCGAGGATGTCGCGTCGGTCGTGAATTTCCTCTGTACTGAAGAAAACATGTACATCCACGGACAGGTCATCGGTGTCAACGGCGGACTCGCTATGTAGGTTTTAATGTGTTGTATAGTAATGATAATCTTAATGACGGATAATTCCCGCAGGCAGACTTGCCGTAAAACCTTTACAATGCGATGTGATATTGAAATATACGCCGTGCGTTAGTGATGAAAGTGGTGTCATTAAAGCCAGTAACAATCATTATGCAAAATTATCCGGAGTTATTGCAGGGTAGGGGCAGGGCGCGCCCTGCCCCGACATCCTGAA
>JBFLYJ010000258.1:0-5068 GCA_040756635.1 Nitrospirota bacterium | reverse complement strand
TCCCGCGGCCGCCTGGGACGAGGTGAGGGTGCATTCTGATGATGCGGTCATGGCCCGCAGATATTTCCCCGGGGCGGCGGTAGTTGCCGACGATCAGGTGTCCGGAGGGTTTGAGGCAGCCGCGGAAAACGGAAGACGGCATGTTGTAAATACCTTTGAAAAAAGATTGGAGAGGGCATGGGAAGAGATACTGCCCTTGCTGGTCATTGACGCGTACAGGGAGGCATCACGGCATGGAATTTCTTCTGGAGATTGAAGACAGGGGATATCCGACGGAATATCTGCTGGCCAGGATACGGGGGCGAAGATCGGCGCTCATGGGGGAAAGCGTCCGGATGCGGTTTCTGAGAGAACCGGCGTGGATATATCACCAGATGAACAACAGACTGAGGAACATATTCCGTCCGTATTTCATCTACTCGGAACTGAACACGGTTCTTGTCTGTCTGCGATACAGGACTGCAAAGGGAAGCAGCCCTGAGACGGCCCATCTGCTGGAGAGCAGCCTTCTCTCCGATAAAATGAGGGACCTTATGCAGCACGATGCTGACCTCACCGCAGTCCTTAAGATATTGGAGAAGAGAGTGTCTTTTATACGATACAATGCCGCCGGACTGGAGCGGAGCTTTTTGGAAGAGGGGCTTAAAGGGGTGGAGCAAAAGATCACCGCCGCCCTGTTTGAATATATATTGAATATGGACACCGATCCGCTGTTGAAAAGATTCTTTGTTTATATTATTGACGCACGGAACATTATCACGCTTCACAAACATCTCAGATGGGACACGACCTCATTACCGTTGTTTATAGAAGGCGGACAGATCAAAAAGGCGCTCCTTGCCGGCATACTGCGTTCTTATGATACTGAAGCCCTTGCTGACCTCATTTGCAGACAGACAGGTATTCGCGTTGCAGAACAGGACGCGGCAAGGATTGATAATGCCCTTCAAAGACGATTGACCGGAAAGATAAAAAAGTGGGAAAGGGAAAACCCGGAGACAGGACTTGTCCTTAATTACCTGTGGTGGTGCGCGACAGAGGCAAAAAACCTGAGCATCCTGCATCACGGCAGGGGCATCGGGAAGGACATTCTGAAAGAGGAGCTTGTGCATTGAAAAAGATCATCTTCATAACCCCGGCGGATGCAGAGTTCGGTTTCAGACTGACCGGCACTGAACAGCTTATCTCGGATGAAACCGGAATAACGGCCGCGCTGAGAAAGACTGCGGCGGACCCGGATACAGGACTCATCATCATTGATGAACGGCTGATAAACAGTGAAAGCGAGGGGATGATGAAGGAGATGGAGCGGTCGTGGCACGGCATATTACTTGTGCTCCCTTCACCGGAGAGGGCGGGCGCTGAAATCGAGGATTACGCTTCGAGACTGATCAGGCGTGCTATCGGATACCACGTGAGGCTGAATATATGACTGGAAATATAACCGGGATATCAGGGCCTACGGTAAGTGTCGCTTTAAAGGGATTGCGGCTTTACGAAAGGGTGTATGTCGGCAACGCCATGCTTATGGGCGAAGTCGTAAAGATCGAGCAGGACAGGGCCGTGGTCCAGGTATATGAAGACACGCATGGACTTGCGCCGGATGAGCCTGTCAGAGGGACCGGCATGCCGCTCAGCGTCCGGCTGGGGCCGGGGCTCCTGTCCGGGACATTTGACGGTCTTCAGCGGCCGCTCGAAAGATTAAAGGAAGAATCAGGACCGTTTATATGCTCAGGCAAAGACGTGTCCGCGCTTGACCAGTCACTTAACTGGACATTTCATCCCTTAAAGAACAAGGGGGACGACGTATCTCCGGGTGAAATTATCGGATACGTTAAAGAAGGGCGGTTCAGTCATTTCATAACCTGCGGCAGCGGCATAAGCGGAAGACTGTCGTGGGTGGCTGATGGAGAGATAAATATCGAAAGCCCTGCAGGCGTACTGACGGACGGGAAAGAGATACCCGTTTATCACGAGTGGCCGGTGAGAGTGCCCAGACCATACAGAAACAAGACGGCGCCAAGCCGTCCTCTTATAACGGGACAGCGGGCGATTGATTTTCTTTTCCCGTTTACAAAAGGGGGTACCGCTATCCTCCCCGGCGGATTCGGAACAGGCAAGACCATCCTCGAACAGTCCATCGCGAAATTCGCCGATGTCGATATCGTCGTCTACGCTGGATGCGGCGAGCGCGGGAACGAGATGGCCGAGATGATCGAGGAATTTAAAATGCTCAAAGACCCATGGACCGGAAGCAGGTTGATGGAACGGACCATACTCGTCATTAATACTTCCAATATGCCTGTCGCGGCCAGGGAGGCGTCCATATATACTGCCGTTACCATGGCCGAATATTTCAGGGACATGGGACATCATGTACTCCTCCTCGCCGACAGCATATCCAGATGGGCCGAGGCGTTGAGAGAGATATCTTCTTCCCTCGAGGAAATGCCGGGGGAGGAAGGTTACCCGACATACCTTTCTTCACGCTTGTCGGGTTTTATCGAGAGGGCAGGGGTGGTAGAGACTTACAGCGGAAAGACCGGCTCTCTCAGTATGGTGCTTTCAGTCTCACCTCCGGGCGGGGACTTTACAGAGCCGGTCACGCAGTCATGCCTGAGGACTACAGGCACGTTTCTCATGCTGGATACTTCCCTTGCCCACAGGAGACACTTTCCGGCGATCAACTGGTTCCAGAGTTATTCCCTTTACGCGGGTGAGCTCGCGGCGCATTACAAAGAATATGTATCTTCGGAATGGGAAGAGGTACAGAAGGGATGCAGGGACATACTGCGGAAAGAAGAGGCCCTGAGAGAGGTCGTTGAGATCATCGGCATTGAAGGCATACAGGACCAGGACAGGCTTCTACTTCATTCGGCGGAGATGATCAGACAGTCCTTCCTCTGTCAGAACGCTTACACGGATGACGCCTTCTCCACCCTTGAAAAGACGCTTGCCGCGGTGAAGAAGATACTGGATTTTTTTAAAGATGCTGAAAATAAACTTAAGAAGGGAACGGCGTTAAGTGAAATTATAACTACTAAATAAAATTTAAAAAATAAAAGATTAAAAATATGGAGTTGATTTATTGGAATTAATGTTCATTATTTTTAATATTTCATCTTTAATTTTTAATTTCATTCTATGAGACTCTCGGAACACAGATATAACACCATTTCTTCCATAGCAGGACCGCTCCTGTTTGTACAAAGGGTGTTCAGCGCGAGGATAGGGGAAGTTGTAAAGATCATTACCCCTGACGGGATACGGATCGACGGGGAGGTCCTGCAGATCACGGGGGACACGGCGCTGATCGAGGTATTTGCAGAGACGCGCGGGCTCGACATCGAAAAGACTTCGGTTGTATTCACGGATTCGGTGAGAAGGGCGCCTCTGTCTCCGGAGATTGTCGGGCGGGTATTTAACGGTTCATTTGTCCCTCTTGACGGGCTCCCGATGTTCATTCCTGAAAAACGCGTACCCATCGCGGGACTTCCGATAAACCCGACCGCGCGGGCCAGACCGGAGGAGTTCATCGAGACCGGGCTTTCAGTTATTGACGGTTTAAACACACTCGTAAAGGGACAAAAGCTCCCTGTATTTTCCTGCTCGGGGCTGCCTTCAAAAGAGGTCGTCGCCGAAATTTTGAGAAACGCGAGCGTTATCAGCGAGGCCCCGTCTCCCGATGGCGGCAGGACAGCGGGCGGCGATTTCATCGTAATATTCGCTGCCCTCGGACTCACGTTCCGCGAGTACTCATATTACATGAACACGCTTAAGGGGATGAGGTCCGGTTTTGTTGCCTTTGTAAATATGGCTGATGAACCCGCAATGGAGCGGCTGCTCGCGCCGAGGTTCGCGCTGACCGCGGCCGAATATCTCGCGTTTGATAAAGGAATGGACGTCCTGGTGATAATCACTGATATGACAAATTATTGCGACGCACTGAGGGAGGTATCTACTGCGAGAGAAGAGCTGCCGGGCAGGAGGGGCTATCCGGGCTTCATGTATTCCGACCTTGCCTCTCTCTACGAACGGGCCGGACGCATACGCGGGGTAAAGGGGTCCATCACCATGCTACCTGTCCTGACTATGCCGGAGGACGATATCACGCACCCGGTACCTGATCTAACGGGCTATATCACCGAAGGGCAGATTGTCCTCAGCCGTGAGCTTCATCAGAAGGGCGTCTTCCCCCCGGTCGATGTGCTGCCGAGCCTTTCGAGGCTCATGCAGAGGGGCATAGGCAAAGGACATACACGTGAAGACCACAGGAAGGTGTCCAACATGCTGTATAAATATTACGCGAGGGGAAGGGACCTGAGAAGGCTTGAGGCTATAGTCGGCAAGGACGGGATGTCGGAGAAGGACAGGCTCATGCTCGACTTCGCCGATATGTTTGAAAGGGAGTTTGTAAACCAGTCTGTCGTAAGACGGAATATTTATGAAACACTTGATGTGGGAATTAACCTTTTGAAGCGCTTTGATCTTGAAGCATGAATAACTATTTAGTCACAGACAAACGTCCCGAAATTACAATGATCAAATTACAAATTCCAAATAAGTTCCAATTACCAATTTTTCAAACTATAGATACAGCAGCAGCTTTTAAGTTTTGGTCATTGAAGGTTGGGGTATATTTGTTATTTGTTATTTGCAAATTGGAATTTAGAAATAATAAATTTATGTCTTAATAATAATATGATCATACACCCGACAAGAACTAACCTGCTTATTCTGAAAGAGAAGGCGGCGTCTGTCACAAACAGCACCGGAATTCTGAAGGCGAGGAGACAGGCCCTTATCAGGGAATTCTTTAGTACCACGCTCCCGTTTCTCAAGACCAGAAAAGAGATCGTGGAAATGTACGGGAAGGCGGTTGAAGAATTGCAATTAAGTCTTGGTCACATGGGAAGGACCGCGGTCGAGTCGCTGACTTTTCCGGCGGCAAGGCACATAAGGGTGGACATTATCGAAAAGGGCATCTGGGGACTGACGTATAAAGACGTCGTAACACACGAACCTCCTGTACGGAACCCCGATGCAAGGGGGTATGACTTTACCTCTA
>JBFLYJ010000257.1:0-5106 GCA_040756635.1 Nitrospirota bacterium | reverse complement strand
CTGCAGACCTTCTGGTATTACATTGACCCGTTTTTCAGCAACAGCCAGATAAGAGAGGACACCGACGGCGACAGACAGTTAAACCTCGTCAATGACCATATTGTGACATTCTACTTTGATTCTAAAACGATGGCAAGACGTTTCGATGACACCGATGGAGACAGCATTCCCGACAATGAAATTTTGCCGCCTGTAGAATTCGAGCAGATCAAAAACCTCTGGGAAGCCGGAAGAATATTATGGAACACATCAGCAAGCGCCAGGACCATCCTGACTCCTGACCCATCGGACAGTTCACCGCCGATTTCTCTATTGGCTTTCAGCTCGGCCAACAGCGCGACTCTCAGAGATTATTTACAGGCTGGGTCAGACGATGAGGCCGAGGCTATCATACGCTATGTACGTGGCGAAGATGATCCCGTTGTATCAGGCACCACGTATGACTACAGGACGAGGACGGCCGCACTTGACCTGAATGACGACGGTGACGTAGCGGATACGGTAACTATAAATGGAACAGCTATGAGTGAAAGCGCCAAGGTCTGGAAACTCGGTGACATCGTAAATTCCACTCCCAAGATACTGTCATGGACCTATTTAAACAACTATGACCAGGTTTACGGTGATTCAACCTATGAGGACTTCCTGAATACGTCGGGATATAAGGCCAGGGGGATGGTTTTCGTCGGGGCCAACGACGGTATGCTCCATGCATTCAAGCTAGGCACACTTGAGATATTCTGCAGGGACTGCCCGTTACAGGCGGAACTTACCGGTACCGACCTCGGTAAAGAGATGTGGGCCTTTATCCCGAAGAATGTCCTGCCTTATCTTAAATACAATGCTGATCCGAATTACTGCCATATCTATAACGTAGACCTCAGTCCGTACATTTTTGACGCAAGCATAAACGGCAGCCCTGACGCCGTCAAAGATGTCAACAGCTGGAGGACCATATTGATAGGCGGCATGCGCCTCGGCGGGGCATGCAAGGGTGCCGCAACCACAAACGGAGTGCAGGTCCCTGCAGCAGGAAAGGGATATTCATCATATTTTGCAATTGATGTAACAGACCAGAACAATCCTACGCTCCTTTGGGAATTCTCCGATCCGGACCTAGGTTTCGCAACTACAGGCCCCTCTATCATCAGAGTCGGTGACACCGATATGTCAAAAAACGGCAGATGGTTCGTTGTATTCGGATCAGGACCGACAGGACCAATAGACACTACATCACATCAGTTCAGGGGATACTCGGACCAGAACCTCAAGCTGTTTATTATCGACCTTAAAAACGGGCCCATCGCGGGCAACCTGTGGACATTGGACACCGGCATACCGGATGCCTTCGCAGGTTCCTTGATAAACAGTACAAATGACCCGGACCTTAACTATAATGACGATGCCGTATATGTGCCGTATGTGAAACGCAGCGGCTCAGGAGTTTGGGAAGACGGCGGCATAGGAAGACTCTTTACAAAAGAAAGCCAGAACCCTTCCACCTGGGTGTGGAGGACGGTAATTGACGGAGCCGGACCTGTTACCTCCTCTGTACAGAGACTGCAGCATAAGAACAAGGGGCAGCTCTGGATCTATTTTGGCGCAGGAAGGTATTTTTCAACACTGGACACAGGTGCCGGCGATCTTACAAAACGGTGGAAGATTTACGGTTTTAAGGACCCGTGCTTCTCATCCGCGGGATATGACACCGACTGTACCGCCCAGATAACACTCGCTGCTCTGGATAACGTGACTGATATAACTCAAGTGAAGTCCGACCCCGATGATGTGCTCAACGGCTGGTATATCAGTCTTGATAACGCAGGAACAGGCTACGGGGCGGAGCGTGTCATTACTGACCCGCTTGCGACCACATTGGGAATTGTATTTTTTACGACGTATAAACCGTACTCTGATATATGTGCATACGGAGGCAGGACCGTTCTATGGGCGGTAAAATACGCGACCGGAGGAGCTCCCTCGACAAAAGGTATAGCCCTTATACAGGTCTCTACGGGAGCTATTGAACAGATAAATCTTTCAACAGCTCTTACCGAACATGGCGGCAGGAGTTCCACGGAAATAGAAGGTGTTCCCCCGACCGCGCAGGGATTGTCGATCCTTATACCCCCGCCGCCCATAAAACGGTCGGTGCATATAAAGGAACGATGAATATGAACTTGGAGATAAAGGGTGTGTCGTTATGAGTTTTCCGGGGAAAACATATCATACGCTTTATCTGAAAGATGAAGGTTTTACATTAATTGAACTGTTGACAGTGATATCCGTTGTCGGCATCCTGGTCACTGTTCTGGCATTCTCTTTTGACCAATGGAACAGCGGTTACACTGTAGAAAGCCAGATAAAAAGGTTACATATGGATTTGATGAATACGCGGGCCCGGTCAATGCAGAGAAGCAGAATGCATTTTGTAGATTTAACAGCAACGCAATATGACATATATGAAGACACCGACCCGGCCCCGGACGGAGACGGCATACCCAATGCTGCAACTGACACCCGGGTCACTCAAAAAATATTGAATTTACGATATCCGATTGTGTTCACGAATGCCCAGGTCGAGTTTAATAACAAAGGCATTTCAATCAACGATACTGTAATATGCAACAATGCGGTTGCCGACGCGGATTATGACTGCATTGACATATCAGCGACAAGAATAAACATGGGCCAACTTACAACTTCTATACCTGACGGAGGAGCATGCGATGCCGCGAACTGTGTTAACAGATAATAAGGGGCTGACACTTGTTGAAGTTACCATAGCCCTTTTAGTGCTGCTTCTGGTAATGCTTGCGCTTATGCAGACCGCGATTGTAAGCATTGACGCGAACATGCTGAACGTCCTCAGAGACAATGCGGTCAATATCGCGGAGGAGGAAATGAAAGATGTCAGGAATGACGACTTCGATGATGTAGCATCAAAAGCCGCCGCTCCAGTGCTAAGGAACATCAGAAACATCTCCAATTTTGCTTATACCGTTACGACAACTGTTACGAATATAAATTTGGACACCAGACAGATTGTGGTGACCGTCAGCTGGGACTGGAAAGAAAGAACAGCTGCTAACGGGGACCCTTATACACATACAATATCATCAATATTAAGCAGACCAACTACGTAAGAAATATGAGGTACTGTACCAGACAAATGAAATATTCAGTTTTTTCGTCCAGGCAAAGAAGGCTGGTGTGCGAGTCAGGTTTTACTTTGGTAGAGCTGATGATAACGATGGTCGCCTTTGTATTCGTCATTTCAGCGGCATCCCAGATGTTTACCGGTCTTTTGACACAATTCAAACAGCAGAGCAAGATAGCTGAAACCAATATCGAGGGAGTTGTCGGACTCAACATACTGCGGCAGGATATAGCGCACGCAGGTATGGGACTGCCCTGGAACGTAACAGGCATAGCCGACAGCAACGGTGACGGCACTATTGATTTTTTAGACGACATACCGGGATATACCGAGACGACAGATGCCGGCTATTCCGCTTATAACGATGCCCCGCATAATCCTCCTAGCGCCTTCAGAAGCGGCGACGGAAATGGTCCCTTTGTAGTCGGGTCGGATTATATGGCTATCAAGTCGGCAAGCGCTTCAACGGACGTCGCCGCCGGGAAAAACACGCGACTGATATCTACTGCACCATTTGTAAGGACATGGGGTCTATATACAGACGACTCGGAAAATACAGACAGGGTCATTGTGATTTCGCCGGGCAATACCACTGCGTCTTATCGTTCTCTGGTCGTTGTCGGGGGTTCATATAACGCGCAATTCGGTTCAGTGTCATCATATGCCCCTGGTGACGATACCGACGTCCGTTTGGTTTACGGCATCTCATCCGCCAATATAGGCAATGTCCTCAGGGCGCCTTTTAACAGGTCGGACTATTACGTGTCCGGAAACAATGTGCCCGCGAGGTGCGCGCAGGGCACCGGGACGCTCGTCAAGGCGGTTTTCGACCATTCCACGGACACCTTTACCGAGATGCCGATACTTGATTGCGTCGCTGACTTTCAGGTGGTATATGCCATGGACAACGATGAAGACGGTGATTTCGAAAATGGTGTCGGAGGAGATGCTTATACCAGCACTTTGGCAGGATCGACATCCGAAGTCATAAGGACAAGGCTCAAAGAGGTGCAGGTCTACGTTCTGGCACATGAGGGCCAGCGTGATCTGAATTTTATCTTCAATAATTTTGACGGGGCCTGCGCTAATTGTATCATAGTCGGAAGGTCTGCCGTATTCGGACGCGATTTCGATCTTTCCGCCCTGGCTGATTTTGCTGAATACAGATGGAAAATGTATACGATAACCATACAAACAGACAACTTGAGGACATGATGAGAAATTTTCCAGTACAGAAACATGAGCGGGGCTTCGCATTATTCACGGACAGCGTCCTGCATAACAACAAGGGGATCGCACTTGTTATGGTACTGATTCTCTCATTAATTTCCCTTGTAACCATGTCTGGCCTCATTTATATGGTCACATCAGGTACCGAGGTATCAGGCGTTGAGAAGAGATATAATACAGCACTTGAAGCCGGCAAAAGCGGGATGGACATCGCGTCTCAGGTCTTCGCGGCCAGGGAAAATCCATACGCGGCTGCCGAGGCCGCGCTGATTAATTTCAACATCACAGCATCAGGTGTGTGCTTTGAAGATAAACTCAATAAAGCGACAAGCGACTGGACCGTTGGTTGTCAGAGTTCACTCACTATCGATCCCTCATCGGCAAGCAGTTACGACATGACCTTTCAACTCGGCAACAACCCTACATATTGGGTCTACGCAAAGATCGTTGACACGGTTGAGGGCAATTCCAGCGGAGATCTGGGGCTGATAAAAACCGGCGTGGTCTCGTCATATCCCGGTGAAGTGACGGTAATGAAGGTCTCTTATCTTTATACAATGGAAATAGATGCGGAAAATATCAACAATCCTACGGAGCGTGCCAAGCTTTCAGTCCTGTATCAATACTGACATTTTGAATATTATAATGAACAGACTAATACTGCTTTTTTCACTTTTTCTAATATTCAGCTGTTCTGCTGAAAAACCTTCTGATAT
>JBFLYJ010000256.1:0-5151 GCA_040756635.1 Nitrospirota bacterium | reverse complement strand
ATCTCAAGCGTCCCGGCTTACATTTCAGCGGAATATATGCAAAATAGAATGCGTGATAAGTCCCTGTCATTTGTCCTGATCATCCTTTGTGTAATAAGCCTGACTCGCATAGTGGATAGCCCGGATTACTGGGTAGTAGACCTTCTTTCACATTTCCCCATTCAGTATGCGATGGCAGCATTTATACTGCTTTTGATATGCCTCAGAAAAAAGCTGTTTTCTCTTGCGGTTCTGTCAGGACTCCTGATGTTTTTCAACCTTGGCGCATTAAATGATTCAGCAGGGACAGTGCAGGCTTCCAGACATCCGGGAAGCACTTTTCTGGTATATTCGGGGAATCTGCATATATTCAATCATGATATTTCAAAATTAAATTCAGAACTGCAGAAAATGGCCCCGGATATAGTCCTGCTGCTGGAAATGACTGCTGATCATCATAAGCAGATACAGCCGGTCATGGAGTCCTATCCCTTCCACATTGAGCAGACATTAAGTCAAGAGAAGGGAATCGGCTTTCTCTTTTTAAGTAAATTCCCGATTATTGACAAAGACATAAAAAAATTGTCAAGTGTATGTAATTTTCTCCTTACGGCAAGACTCGAAATTAATCAAAAACCGGTCGTGTTTTACGGATTTCACGCACAGAGGCCCGGGATACAAAACCATAATGAGCGCAGGGACCAGTTTCTTTTTCTGGCGCGTGAGATTAAAAAACAGACACTGCCGGTTATAGTATCCGGAGACTTTAACGCAACTCCTTTTTCCCCGACATTTCGGCAGCTAGTCGGGATATCCGGTCTGAGGGATTCGCGGGCAGGTTTTGGGTGGCAACCTTCATGGCCTTCATACTTCCCGCCTCTCTGGATTCCTATTGACCATATGCTTGTGAGTCGAGACATAATTATTCACAACAGGGCTACAGGATCGTATTTCGGTTCAGACCATTATCCCATTTTTGCTGAATTATCTATTAATAATTAGAAACGCATATTGATAACGTAAATATAACCAGGTAGAGCCATTTGATATCGAGTGATGTATATTTAAAACCCGTTTTAGATCATGCTCCGAGGCTTCTCAGCCTGCTTAACCGTAATATTTCCTCCACCACTTATGGGTGTTTTGACAGGGAATTCTGGCATTACAATACAGCTGATATCCCGTGCGCGAGGAAGCAGGAAGCTGTTCTGACCTTAACGATGCTCTTTCTTATACAGCACGAGAGAAACAAATATTACCGCAGCGATGAAGTCCTGGAGTACATAAAGGCGGCGATGATATTTTGGACAAAAATCCAGAATAAAAATGGATCGTTTAATGAATGGTACCCGAATGAGCATAGTTTTGTAGTTACAGCATTTTCCGCATATGCCGTCTCAGAGAGCCTGCTGTTATTAAAAGATATTATCCCTCAGGAGCAATATTCATCAACTATCGGCGCTCTTAAAAAGTCCGGGGACTGGCTTATTAAAAGGAACGAAACCCGGGTAATGAACCAGCAGACAGGAGCCGTCATCGCCCTGTTAAATATTTATTTGTTAACAGGTGACAACAAATATCTGGCGGCCTCTGAAGAAAAAATATTATTACTGAAGCAGAGACAATCAGCGGAGGGCTGGTTTGTGGAATACGGCGGTCCTGATATAGGATACTTATCGCTTGCGATAGATTATCTTGGTAAATATTACCTTAAAACAGGAAATAAACAAGTCAGGGATATTGTGAATCGCGCGCTGGGTTTCATAAAAAATTTCATACAGCCAAATCTTGTTGCCGGTGGCGAATATACAAGCAGGAATACCGAATATCTGATCCCTCATGGGTTTGAGATTTTTTCAACAATCAATGCAGACGCACTATTTGTAGCCGCAGCGGTCAGAAAGTCCCTGACTGCATCAAATGCATTCCCGGAATTGTTCGATGACAGGTATTTTACCTATGTAGGATATACCTGGCTTCAGGCGCATGTTGACGCCAATGCCGACCTTAATAACAAGATTGAAGAAGTGATCAGCAACCATTTTAATAAATCATGTACTGAATGTTATGATGAATCCGGTCTGGTAATTCTGAACGATGAAAATAAACACCTTATCGTGAACGTGAATAAAGGAGGGGCTTTCAGGTTTTTCGACAAAAAGGTTGAACAGGTGTATTCCGACTCCGGAGTATTAGTCGAGTCAAAGGGCAAGTGGTATACTTCTGGATGGCTGTCTGCTAAGGGACAAAAGAATATTTCAGAGGATAAAATAACTATCCAGGGGAATATGTGGAAGGTCCCTGACAAAACGCTTTCAACGGTCCGGTATATATTATTGAGACTGTTTCAGATAACCTTAGGACGTTCAGCCTTCATCTCTCTTTGGATGAAAGAGCGGCTGCGGGATATCCTGATAACCGAAACAGCGCCTTCAGCGATTGAATTCAAAAGAGAGATTACATTGCGAATGAATTCAGGAGCACTATTGGAAATATCCGATTCTGTAAGGTCAAAAAGGGAGGATATTTCGGGGATCTCAGTATTTGCCAAGGATACTCACATATATGTCCCAAGCTCAAGATACTATACGGGGACAAAAGGCCCTGCCTTTCAGAAAACATTTTCTGCGCCAGTGGGGAAAGTTGCAATTGACTGGAACATCAGCAGAGATGCAAAAACAGAGTTTAAGGTAAGGTAACCATGGATATATTTGATGCCATAAAAAACCGCAGAAGTATTCGAAGATTTCAGGACAGACCCGTACCGGATGACCTGGTAAATAAAGTTATCGAGGCTGGACAGTGGGCGCCGTCAGCATGTAACAGGCAGGACTGGAAATTTATTATTGTCGACAGTGCTGAAATTAAAGCAAAACTGCTGAGAGAAACAACGGCCTATTTTGTCAGCAAGGCGCCTCTCCTGATTTTTGTCGTTTACAGCAATCGGACGGACAACCTTGAATATAAGGATCATCTGCTGAGCGCGGCAATGGCGATTCAGAATATGCAGCTTGCTGCGCACGCTTTGGGACTTGGCTCGTGTTGCGTCAATAATTTACCCATCAAGTCAAGATTAAAGAAAATATTGAATATCCCCAGTCACTATGATCCTGTATCGCTGGTCTGTATGGGTTTTCCTGAAGCGACTCCCAAGCCTCTAAAACGGAAGGGGAATCTAAATGATATCACGAGCCGGAATGGTTTTGATTTTAAAGATAATGCCCCATCAATTGACGTGAAACTGAATATAAAGAGGATTGTCAGGTTCATATATTACAGGCTTCCCGGCTTTCTTAAAAAAATGCTGGACCCTTTAGCGCGGAAATTTGAAAAAAGATTTGATGAGTGAAATCAGGAGATAATATATGTACTATAGCAGGATCAGCAAAAAGCTGAAGGAGATGTTAGCTTCCAAACAAGAGGCGGAGAGCCTTTTCTGGGAAGACTTTTTATGCAAACTTGAACAATGGTACCGTGGAGATATCCCGGATCTTTTTAAAACTCCATGTCCCCGGGAAGAGGAAAAAATCAGGGTTTCGAATATAAAAGACAGCAGCGTGTTAACATGGTTTAAGTTGCATCAACAGGTTAAATATCTTAAGGATCTTCAGTTGACGGATCAGGCATTTTCCGGAATGAGACTTCTTGATATAGGAGCAGGACCGATGCCGAGTGCCACGGTTTTTAAAAGTTGCAAAATTTATTGTTTAGAACCCCTTTTGCACGATTATTTAAGAATCGGATTCCCCTTCCATTATTACGATGATTTTAAATATATTCATGCTAATGCTGAGAACATCCCTGTTGAGGATGGTTTCTTTGATGCGGTTATATCGGTAAATGCCATTGATCACGTGGACAACCTGAATGAAACTTCCCTGGAAATCAGGCGCGTATTAAAAGATAACGGTTTATTCCGTATGCATGTTCATTATCATAAGGCCACTAAGTGGGAACCCATGGTTATTACCGACGAAGTATTTTCAGAAGCATTTTCATGGTGCAAAAATCTTCACAAAATTGCTGAGACCAAGACAAGTTACGGCCTATCTCCCGCTTCAGATGAGACATTCGTATTATGGAGCAATTTCAACTCCTCATAATTATATGTGACTGGATAAGAGATAGTGCAACCGGCACAATTGCATCAAACAGATACCTCTAAGCGTGAAGAGAAAATCAGTTTTAATATATAATCTTATTCCCGGGAGTCGAAGAACATAAACTTCTGAATTGCTTTCACGTTAACAACTCAGATTTTCAAAAACCAGACCTCGGTTTTGATCGGCAATATATTCTGAGATCTTAGAGGTGGACAAATTTGATTAAAAAAGAGGGCCTTCAGTCTGTTATCTTCCTATTGTTATTAACGGCTGCTATAGGTATACGCCTTTACAATATTCATCAACCTCCCCTGGACTTTTCTTCCATAAGACAATACCAGAATGCACATATAGCCAGAGGTCTCTACTATGAGACAAATAGCTCGGTCCCTGAAGAAAGAAAACGAATTGCAAGAATTAATATGGAACGAATGGGATTTGTGCTGGAACCCAGGATCGTAGAGAATGCCGCCGTATTTGGTTACCGTCTGGCGGGATCCGAACAGTTATGGATCCCCAGGGTAATATCATTAGCATTTTGGACTGTGGGCGCCGTGTTTTTTTATTTGACCGCGAGAATTCTTTTCCCGTTTGGGGTTGCTTTATTTTGCACAGTCTTTTACCTTTTTCTCCCTTACAGTATCTTGTCAAGCAGAATCTTTCAGCCGGACCCGCTCATGGTTATGCTGATGCTGGTCAGTATTTACGGGATAATCAAATACGATGAAAGTCCCGGCAGGGCTAACCTTTTTATTGTTGCCCTTGTTTCGTCTGCAGCTGTACTGGTGAAGCCATACTGTGTATTTATAATATTCGGCGCTTTTTTCTCGCTGGTCGTTCTGAGAGGCGGATTTTGGAAAGCCGTATTTAACAGGCGTACTTTTATGTTTGGGTTTCTGATAATTCTCCCTTCCATTATTTATTACGGCTATTCGATTCTGATGAATGTCGGTTTCCTGGGGGAACATGCAAAGGGCAGTTTCCTTCCCGGACTCATTATCACAGTACATTTCTGGATGGGATGGCTTAATATGATAGGCAGAGTTGTGGGGTATATTGTCTTTTTTTT
>JBFLYJ010000255.1:0-5160 GCA_040756635.1 Nitrospirota bacterium | reverse complement strand
AAACCTTTTTTATCTTTCTTTATCATCAGCAGGATAAACACCGGATAAGCCGGGATAGTGACGGCTATATTCTGGACAGTTACAAAAGAGCTCACAGGCTACTTGAAAATATCAGAAAATCAATTGATGATAACACCTTCAACATTTCTAATTATCTCCCAAAAGAAATTGAACAATTCAGATGTAAAAATATGCTCCCTAAATGGCAAGAGGCAAAACGCAATCAAGGTCTTTCAGGATGGCATTTAAGAAAAATCAATGAGTATGTCAAATGCTATTTCATGCCGCATCTAAAAGAAATTGATTCACGAAGGATCATGAAATATCATATTGATGATTTTCTATCAGGTTTACCTGTCAAATTATCTTTAAAAACAAAAAAGAACATTATGGACATGTTGAGAACATTTTGCAGGTGGTTATATCAAAGAGAGATACTTTCAAAAGTGCCTTCATTCCCTATTATTAATCCGCCAGAGCCTCCCATAATGTATATTGAGAAAAAAACTCAATTGGATTATCTTGCGCTTATACCTGAAGAACATAAACCGATTTTTCATTTTCTCATGTATCACCCGGTTAGAATCGGTGAGGCTTGCGCATTGAAAGTAAAACATTTTGATACTGTTAAAGCGATAGTTGAAATATGTCAGGCTGTCGGATACAAGAACGAAATTAAATCCCGGAAAAACAAGAAGCCGTATTATCTCCCAATCTCAAAGCATTTCAATTTGAATATCCTTAAGGACAAACTACCAGAGGCATTCATTTTTACTCACAAGGGTAAAATATATAATTCCAAGTATCTGGGCGAAATATGGAGAAGGGCACTTACTGACAATAAAGACCAGTATATAAATTTATACAATGCTACACGCCACAGCATTGCATCACAAGCGATTAACTCAGGGATAGGGCTTGAACGAATATCGAAAGCATTGGGACACAGCACGATTGAAATGACAAAGAAATATGCATCAATGAACGTAGAATTATTGAGGGACATTATTGACAGTCCGGCCCCCGATGGTGCACAAGTGGTGCAAATCGCAAAAAAAGGCAATGATAACTAATTGATTCTAAGGCATATTTCATGGGGCTTCGGGGGTTCGAATCCCCTACCGTCCACCATTTTTTTGTATCTTTGTAGTCAGGTTATGGAATAGTCAGCCGGCGCGGCACGTCGGCTTTCAAAAAGCTGCCGGGATGTTTGTTGGTTATGATCAGGATTGAAACAATGGCGGGAATTGTGGGCTGGTTCCGCTGCTGACCGGTTGTCCGTCGCCGCGGTATATAATCATCTGAGCAGTACTCCCTATAAACAGGGGATGTTTACAGGGTATTTTCGAACAAGCCGAAGCGGGTAATTACATAACGACTATCATTGATCGTTTCAGGGCTTAAATCTCGCCCTTACCTTCATCAGTATTTTCCCCAATTTATTTTGCCCTGTCCTGTTCCAGCCGCAGCCCCAGTAGAAATCACCCGGTGAGTTTTCAACCAGTTCATTGTCCCCGGTGGCGACCAGGAGCGCGCGCAGGTCCTCATGGGTCTGAAATTTTTTCAGGACGGCCGTAAACATCACCTCATCCTTTATGTCGTCCCAGTGTACATTTATATGTTCTTTATAATTACGCGCTATCATTTTGGCCTTGTCAGGTCCCTTTGCTGATCGAATTCCCTCCTGAATATTCCCGGCAATAAACTTTTGGGCCTGATAATAATGTTCGACCGTTCTCCAGTATCTCCCGTCCATCTCTATCCCGTGATCAGAAAAATTGGACAGATAACCGTACTCACTTTCAGGGCCGAAAAAATAAATGGTCATATCACTGTCGTCCCGCCGTATCTCCCCGTGGCAAGTCACGGGGTATTTGGCATTGTCTTATAAAGAAATCATGACCAGCCCAAACCCATTGGAGCATACTATTATTTTAAAGGGCCGGATTTATCATATATTTCGGGTTTGTCATCTTTAAATTTGTATATCAACTCGTTAGGTCTGGCATACCCGTATTCTCTTGCAAGTCGCTCGA
Source organism: Nitrospirota bacterium (assembly GCA_040756635.1). GTDB lineage: Bacteria > Nitrospirota > Thermodesulfovibrionia > UBA6902 > UBA6902 > UBA6902. The sequence goes on along the minus strand of JBFLYJ010000255.1, from coordinate 3,124 downwards.
TCAGGAAAGTGTTATCGCTGTAAAAAGAATCGATCTCATCTTTTGTCAATTCATTCTGGGAAGATATGGTTTTGATTTCATGTTGTATTTTTTGTATCGAGCTTCTCCTGTCAAGATACGTGATCAGCCCGTTTTCTCCAAGCACAAGCATAAATGACAGGTATATTGTCAAGGATATCACGACCGTAATAAAGACAAGCCTTTTCTGCTTCCTTCTTGCCGCTGCTACGGACGTTCGTTCATTATACATTGTGAAATCATCCTTAATAAATCCCGGCATTGTACAAATCCTCAGTGATGAAAAAACAAATTCAACTTATGAAGCAGAACAGGCCGCGTATGGTTCAGGTCAATTCAACAGGGAAGTGCAATTAATCTTACTCGGGGAGGTCCAGATAATCCTCATCTAACGACGGTATCAACTTATCTGCCGTGATATCGAGTGCCCTGGACAGTTTCCATAGGTTATGGGTAGTAATATCCTTTTTCCCTCTCTCCACATCCTGATAAAACTTGTATGATATCCCGCTCAGCCAGGCAGCCTTCTCCTGGCTAAGTCCTTTATTCTTTCTCGCAGCTCTTAAGTTTTTAGCAAGACCCGCCAAATATTGGCCTTTTTTACCGCCCTTTTTGACCATAATAATCGCCCTACCGTCTTTTGTAAACCCTCAATTGTTGTCCTTCAATAGCAGGTCCATGAACACGCTTTCTGAAGAAATGCCTGACTTCGGTGTGGGAATCATAAGACATGATAACGTCTAGTCCAGGTCTTATCAGATATCAAAAAAGAAAGCCATTGATTTCTTCATAAGCTCTTTTAAACTTTTTATTGGCAGTCCTGTACTTTCCATTTTCGTACTCCGCAATACCGTATACCGGGACCACGTTCGCGTGTGCCTCTCCGGAAGGCCAGATGTAATCATCCACGAAAATTATTTCAGTATATCCGTTTCCGTCCAGATCACGTAATCGTTCCGGGACCGCGTGAGAATAGAATCCCGGGAACTCTCCTGTCTCTCTGACATACGTCCCCATAATTTCAAAGGCATGCAGGACAGGATAGAATACACTGGTGCCCGGATGGAGATAATTCACAAGCATTTGAGTGCGATTGTATCGTGCCTTCATGAATCCCACGAGTGTTAAATCGCTTCCCTCGGACAGCTGCAGCGGATAAAAGACGCGCCTTGAAGGGGTGCCTTCAGGTGACAGCTCGAAAACACACAGACCGTATGACTTTTTATCCCCTCCATAAGATCCGATAAGCCTTACCATCTCCTTACTGCCGTCCATGTTCGTATCAAGAAGCCAGGGTTCGGACATGCTGCATTCCGACATGTCTTCTTCCAGGCTGCAGTTTGCACTTGTCCTCATATTATAGAAATCAATGAACTCCCTCCTGATATCAGCAATGCGTGTTAATACAACATTAATCATACTGTCTCCATTATCCAGCGAGAACAGGTTCAGCACGTGATCAAATTTTCCACCGTCAAAAGTATAAATTCCATGTGCTTCGCACTTTGCGCAATCAGGGGCTGGTCTTGTCATGGTAATCAGTTCCGCCTGCCTGTCTCCCGTGATATCTTTAATATCGTCAACTCTTTCTTCCGCGAAAAGCCCCCCATCCAGATACTGTTCAAGGAGACGCGCATCGTTTTTCCAGACAGTAAGGCGTATCGAAATAGCATCCGTCTCTCTCTCTTGATCTCCGGACTGAATGGTCTCTGCTAATATCCTTTCAGCCGCACCGTCCCGGTCAAGATCGGCACTGAATTCCTGTTTTCTTTCAGTAAACGATACGAGCAGCGCGCATAACACAGGGACTAGAAGCAGTGCGCGAAGTGAAATCAAAGTAGATTCACCATAACCTTTCCGCTTTCACCTGTTCCGGAGCCGCTGCTGCATGAGTGAAACATGCTTATCAGACAGGCCAAAAGCAGGGAGCAAAACGTTCCCGTATTTCTTTTTATCATTTTATCTCCCCTCCTTCCCATCTTTTGCGGTCGTATTATTTTCAGACACCTCATTCAGCATTGTTCGGATAATTATCTGTGCGTCACGTTCCAGCCTGTCTCTGGCTTCCACTACCTGATCACTCCTCTTCAGTGAACCGCCGATTATATCGAACCTCGAAAAATTGCCGCACAGGAGTTTCCACAGAGGGACACTCAGGCTCCTTGCACCCCATGATACCTCTGTCGACAGAAATTTACTGAATGATACCGACAGTTTTTTGTAAAGGTCCCCGGCTTTCAGCGGCAGATTGTTCAGCATGCCGCCTTCAAGACCGCCCAGCATCTTAAGGAAAGACTTGATGCCGGGCTGTTCATATACCTCTTCAAAAAACCTTATCGAGGTCTCGTCAATGACCTCCCTGAGTTCGCATAATTCACCGCTGAGACACAGGTATAAGAGTTCAATGGCATGCATAAAGGTGGTAAGTTCCAGATGCCTCGCGGTCATGACAGCCAGGCGCTGGTCCTCATGCCAGGCCGCCTGGAACACATGTCTGCCGATATCGTAGATAAACGCGTCGATTTTATCAGCGTCATGACTGTCGTCTAACTTCAGCATTTTTTCTATTTTCGGGCGGAAATGGGACATACGGAGAAAATATGAATCATGCCCCGAGCACATCATCTTCATGAACCTCTCATCAGTCACCGGATATCCGGGACTCATATAAAGGTCTTCAGCTATAAGGCTGTATTCACCCCAGTAATCCCTGCGCACCCTGCAAAGATAATATAGGGGCATTCGGTTATCGTCCAGGCGAATGTCGAGATGCAGATTAAAATCAATATCTCTGACCGCGCTTTTCAGGTTCGACTGGTCCGAAAGAGAGACACTGTTTCTTCTGTACGCGGTGTTCAGGTCAAACGGTGTCGCAAGGTGTCCGGTAATGGTAACGATGTCCCGAAGCGACCACTCTTCATAAAGCAGTTTATTTCTGAGATCATCATACTCTTCCAGTCTCCTGATAAGGGGCCCGATGATTCTGCGGACCAGTAACGGAGAGATGGAACGATTATAGTGGTAATAATAATCCTCATCGTCAAAATCGTAATAATTATTTATTTTCATATTGCCCGACATACAGACATCCTCCTGTCCTTTTAGC
>JBFLYJ010000254.1:0-5163 GCA_040756635.1 Nitrospirota bacterium | reverse complement strand
CATCCCTTGATGGCGACCTTCCCGTTCTTTGCGTCAATTCCGACAATCACTTTGCCCGGGAATTTATCAGAGGCATTTCTGACCATGTCCGGGTCTTTGGCCGCGGCTGTTCCGATGATTACACGGTCCACACCGAGCGCAATAAGTTTTTCAATTCTCTGAAGGTCCCTAATACCGCCGCCTACCTCGATAGGTATATCGATCGCCTTTCTGATCGCGCTGATCTTGTCAAAATTTTTCTGGTCGCCTGTAAAAGCCCCATCCAGGTCAACTACATGCAGAAGCTCCGCTCCCAAACGTTCCCATTGCCTTGCCATCGATGCGGGATCTTCCGAATATACAGTAACGTCTTCCTTCCTTCCCTGTAAAAGGCGCACGCATCTGCCGTCTTTAAGGTCTATAGCGGGTATTACAATCACGGATTGAGTATATCAGAAGGCTTTTACGTCAGGCAATATTAGCGGACTTACAGTTCGTTGCTGCCGCTGCCTTTATTCATCATTTGTGCATATGTGGATACCGGCGGCTTGATAGAGGCTAGCTGCATATCCATGTAATTTCTGAAAACCTTGAATGAAGCCATCAAGCCCTGGGGAACAGACTCTCCCCTGGGCATTTTGATTCCAAGAGGATTTACGGATTTATGGTTTATCTTCACTTCATAATGCAGGTGCGGGCCGGTTGCCAGTCCCGTTGAGCCGACATAACCGATAGTCTGACCCTGGAACACTCTGGTACCGCTTCTTATTCCCTTATAGATGCGTGATAAATGACCGTAGTAAGATTCATAACCATTGGTGTGTCTTATCGCTATAAGCCTGCCATATCCTCCTTTGGTCCCTGCAAAGACCACCTTCCCGTCTCCTACAGCCGAAACCGGGGTCCCCGTAGGCGCAGAATAATCAACTCCGTGATGGGCCCTGTAGCTTTTCAATACCGGATGGAACCTTTTACTTGCAAAAGATGAACTTATCCGTCTGAAATTGAGAGGGGCTTTAAGAAAGGCCTTTCTGAAAGACTTGCCGCTCTCGTCATAATAATCCGTTCTGCCGTCATTTACAAAACGGTATGCCCTATATACCTGACCGTTATTTATGAATTCCACGGAATATATATCCCCGTATTTTTTGAATGTCCCGTCCAGATAAAGGCCCTCGACTACAATCTTTACACTGTCGTCCTTTTTTACGTCAGTACTTAAATCAATGTCCCAGGCAAAGATGTCCGACAGCTGAAGAGCAAGGCGCATATTTTCCTTACCCTCTCCTATCGAATTGATAAGGTTGTCTTTTATAACGCTCCCGATATGCAGAATTTTCTTTTCATAATCTATTGGTATCTTCCTGGCGGAAAACCCCGTCTCTGTACGGGTTATGTTCAGGATCTCATCATCGTCGATCCTGTATTCCAGCGTATTCACCTTTTCATTATCATCCACCGTAATCTTATACTCCTGGCCAGGGTGTAATTCCCTGAGACCGTGAACGTCAGCGGCCGCTTCCCTTATCAGAAAAAGTTCACTTATGTCGAGGTTATATCTTTTAAAGATATTAAAAAAAGTCTCCCCTTTTTTGATCTTTCCTTTTATCTCGCTGTATATTGTTTCCGTGTTGATTTCGGTAACGGCAGGTTCCACAACAGCCGGCTTATCAATTTCATTAGGTACCGACGGCTGATTTTTTATTACAAACAATGATGCAATAATCAGAACAGATCCAATAAGTATTTTCTTCATACCTTCTCCTCCTCCTCGCCGAATTCCATAAACCTATCTATGCATCTACCGATACTGCCGCAAGATCAGTCTTCAATACAAAGTCCAAGCGTCTGTTATCGTCAGCCCTATAATAATGGCATGAGGTTACATTTGTAAATATTTCAAATCACATTATTAGAAAAAATTAATGATATTGTTCTTATATATACGGATGTTGTATCAATAATATTAAACTCAATGCCGGGAAAGTTCGCGTTTTCGGGCGTCCCCTTATTAAGAGAAATTTGTTAATATAACCGCATATCAGGAAAGATTTTTATTATGACTAAATTCATTCTACTGGCAGCCGGCGGGGCCCTAGGCAGTCTTCTCCGTTACTCATTGTCCGGTTTAATATACAGATATATGGAAGGCATCTTCCCCTGGGGGACTCTGTTCGTCAATCTCGCCGGCTCATTTGCGATCGGCGTGCTCTGGGGTTTCTTTGAGATGGAAAATTTGTCCCCGGAAATGAGAAATTTCGTATTTGTAGGCATACTCGGAGGTTTTACGACCTTCTCAACATTCAGCCTGGAGAGCTTTAATCTTCTCAGGGACGGGGAAATCAGGCTCGCGGTTTCAAACATACTGGTAAGCAATATTGCCGGCATAGCGCTTGTTTTTATCGGTTTTTTCATATCAAAACATATTATTAATACTGTGAAATAAAAAACGGGAGCAGACAATGAAACTGCCGGGGGAAGGCAAACTATTAAGAATCTTCATCGGGGAGACCGACACGCATCATGGGAAGGCGCTTTATGAGGCTATAGTCCTGAAGGCCAGAGAACTGAATCTTGCCGGCGCTACTGTTTTCAGAGGGATAATGGGGTACGGGGCAGCAAGCCGCATTCACTCCATCAAGCTGCTCAGGTTGTCAGAAGACCTGCCAGTAATGATTGAAATTGTCGATACGGAGGAGAACATCGAAAAGATACTCCCTTTTCTGGACGAAACGGTTTCGGAAGGACTGATCACCCTGGAAGGAGTAAAAATCATCAGATACAGAAGCGGCAATGGCAAATGATGATCGCCCCGGACCACATGCCCCGGACGGTTTTATACAGCTGTTCCGGTTCTCTCAAACTTTAAATAAACCTATTTTGCCGTGAAGCTCCAAAGACAGTTTTTCGAGTTCATCCGACGCCATTTTTATCTGCGCTGTCCCATCAGTGGATTGATGAGAAACCGTCAGTATGCTCTCCATATTCTGAGTGACCCTCTCTGTGCTCACCGACTGCTCCTCAGCTGCCCTGGATATCATATGAACGTTGGTGGCCGCCTTTTCTGACGCTTTCACGATCATGTCCAGAGCCTTTTGCGCCTCTTCAGCAAGTTTTACGCCATTTTCTACTTCTTCTCTCCCTGCATACATGGATTGCACCGACTTTTCGGCATCCGCCTGTATCTTCTTGATCATGTCCGCTATCTCTTTGGTGGCCTGCCCTGTGCTGTCGGCAAGTTTTTTGACCTCGTCCGCCACCACCGCGAACCCCCTGCCGTGTTCACCGGCACGTGCCGCCTCTATCGCTGCGTTAAGCGCGAGGAGGTTGGTCTGACCCGCGATATCATTAATGACATTCAAAATGCTGCCAATCTCATCTGAGCTCTTGCCCAGCTTCTCGATGATCTCAGATGTTTCCTTAACGGTTACGGCTATCTTCTCCATCCCCATCACCGTCCTTTCAACAACTTCCTTTCCTTTTCCGGCGATGGCCGAAGCCTCTCTTGAAGCCTCCGAGGTCTCACTCGCATTGCTGACGACTCCCGTTATGCTCTGGGACATCTCGGCCATGGCAGAAGCCACCTGTTCGGTCTGAGACCTCTGCTCGTTTGAACCGATACTTAGCGCCTCGGCAGTCTGTGAAAGTTCGGTACTTGCCACTGATACCCTTTCGGAATTTATCTGTACCGTGGCTACTATTTCCCTCAGGTTTTCCATGAAGATATTGAACCATTTACCCATCTCAGCCAGTTCATCATCACTGTCTACAAGGAGACGTTTTGTCAGGTCCCCGTCACCCTGGGCGATTTCCTTGAACATGTCCACGGTCGCCCTTACTCGTTTGATAATCAGCTTTTTGACAATAAGGACTATGCCGGCGGTAAAAAGCACAAGCATAATTACCATAGCGGCAGCAATGATAATTATGTTGTTGTTGATATTACTGTTCAGATGTTCTTTTTTATAGCCTATCTTGACATGCCCTAGAACACTCCCGGATTCGTCCTTGATTTCACGTTCATATACCATTAAAGATGATATGTCTTCTGGGAGCTTCTCCACACTTGTCAACGGTTCCATTTTATTATTGTAAAAAACAGCGAACGCCACTTCAGGATCGCTCTCAAGCGCCTTTACAAACTTTTCGTAATCGCTGAAATCAAAAATGGCAAAGTAGTCCGCGCTCACATTACCCACAAAGCCTGCCACGGACTGCCCCCTTGATTCCATCATCTGCATAATCGAGGCCTTGTTATTCATGACCATAAATATGCCGAGCGCGCAGAACAATACTGAGGACATCACAAGCACCGGCACAAGGAACTTCTTGATAATTGAACTGTTCTTAATCATATGGCACCTCTTTAATATTTTTTATTAATCGGAAATTGTTATTATCTTGTACCATTGAGATAATCATACGCATCGCCGGAACCGCCGAGAGTAGTCTCGACCGATTTGTCCAGCCCTCCGCCGTCAAGAAAATCTATGCTGTCATAAATAAGTTTTCTGGTGTATTCGATATTATGAACATATGCTGCCGGAGCGTTCTTAAGCAGATTATAATTGAATGCCGCTCCCAGTGTGTCTATATCAGGCCACGCAGTGAAAAACCCGCCTGCGCACGCTGCCGCGGTCTTAAAGTAAGGGTAACTGGAGCAATAATATATCCCCTTTACGTTAAGCTGGCTCTCGAGAGCGGCAAGTGCTGCATTATACTCGGCATCTCTGTCGTTCAGCGCAACTATAAGCGCGGCCTTGTTGCCGTGACATCTGGAACATACGTTCGTATAAGATTTTATGTCCGTAACCGCCCCCAGATCACCGTCAACGACTTCAAACGAATGGCTTTCATCACTTCTCATGTGACATCCGACACAGGGGCCGTTATCTCCCTCTGTTCCGCCTGTCGAACCGATGGTAGGATGAACATAACTTACGGCATTGCTGTAATCCAGGCCTGTAAATTCATAACCCAGCGTACGATACATAATGCCGCCGTCGGCGATGTAATGAGAGTTAAAACTTCCGAAATTCTTGCCGCTGACCTGGGTTGCAAAATTAAGACCTTTAAGATAATCTCCGCTTACTCTGCCCGAATGACAGCTCACACAAATGTTGGACCCGTTTATATCAGGGACCGCTGCTATCCTGTCGGCGGGGACTGAATATGGCGCGACCC
>JBFLYJ010000253.1:0-5184 GCA_040756635.1 Nitrospirota bacterium | reverse complement strand
TTATTCAATGACCTCGATAACGACACCGGCTCCTACTGTCCTTCCGCCTTCCCTTACCGCAAACCTCAGCTCCTTCTCCATCGCTATCGTCGTTATCAGCTCTATCTCCATCGTTATATTGTCCCCAGGCATCACCATCTCAACTCCGTCAGGCAGCTTCGCCACCCCCGTAACGTCCGTCGTCCTGAAGTAAAACTGCGGCCGGTATCCGTTGAAGAACGGCGTATGCCTCCCGCCTTCCTCCTTCGTCAACACATATACCTCCGCCTTGAACTTCTTGTGCGGCGTTATGCTACCGGGCTTTGCCAGCACCATCCCTCTCTCCACTTCATCCTTCGCCGTTCCCCTCAGCAACACTCCGATATTATCTCCTGCACGCCCCTCATCCAACAGCTTCCTGAACATCTCCACTCCCGTCGCCACCGTCTTCCTCGTCTCCCCCAATCCCACTATCTCCACTTCCTCGCCTACCTTCACCACTCCTCTCTCCACTCTTCCCGTTACCACTGTCCCTCTTCCAGGTATGCTGAAGACGTCCTCTATCGGCATCAAAAACGGCTTGTCCGTGTCCCTCTCGGGCGTAGGAAAATAACTGTCTATCGCAGCCATCAAATCATCTATGCACTTGTACTCCGGCGCTGCACTGTCCTTGCTCGCGCTCTCAAGCGCCTTCAACGCAGACCCCCTCACAATCGGGATATCATCCCCGGGAAAGTCATACTTCGACAAAAGCTCCCTTACCTCCATCTCCACCAGGTCCAACAGCTCCGGATCATCCACCATGTCCACTTTATTCATGAACACCACGATATACGGCACCCCTACCTGCCTCGCCAGCAGTATGTGCTCCCTCGTCTGCGGCATCGGGCCGTCTGCTGCCGATACCACCAGCACCGCTCCGTCCATCTGCGCTGCTCCCGTTATCATGTTCTTTACGTAATCCGCATGGCCAGGACAGTCCACGTGCGCATAATGCCGGTTGTCCGTCTCATATTCCACATGCGCCGTCGCTATGGTTATCCCTCTTGCCTTCTCCTCAGGCGCATTGTCGATCGAGTCAAAAGCCCGAAAGTCTGCCCTGCCTTTCAATGAAAGCGTCTTCGTTATCGCCGCGGTCAACGTCGTCTTCCCGTGGTCCACGTGCCCTATCGTTCCTATGTTTACATGCGGCTTTACTCTTTCAAATTTTGCCTTGGCCATCTTCGCCTCCTGGTATATTAGCTTTTAGCAATTAGTTCTTAGCTTAAAGACCTCTTCCTTGCAGCTAACAGCTAACAGCTAACAGCTTAACCTCCCTTTACTTTCAATATAATATCTTCTGAAATATTCTTGGGGACCTCTTCATAATGAGCGATCTGCATTGTATATGTGGCACGTCCCTGGGTCTTTGATCTCAGGTCGGTGGCGTATCCGAACATGGAGGACAGCGGGACCTGTGCTGAAATCACCCTTACATTCGACCTCTGATTCATGGTCTGTATCCTGCCCCTTCTTGAATTCAAATCGCCGATTACATCTCCCATATATTCTTCAGGCGTCACTACTTCTATCGCCATTATCGGTTCAAGCAATACGGGTTTTGCCTTTTTAGCCGCATTTTTAAAGGCCATGGAACCCGCAATTTTAAATGCCATCTCGGACGAATCAACCTCATGATATGATCCGTCATATAACGTGACCTTCACGTCAACAACAGGATATCCCGCCAGAACACCGTTTTCGAGGGCTTCCTTAACACCCTTCTCAACAGCAGGAACATATTCTCTGGGAATTGAACCGCCCACGATTTTATTTGCAAATTCAAACCCTCCGCCGAGACCCAGCGGCTCAAGTTCTATATAGACGTGCCCGTACTGACCGCGGCCGCCCGACTGCCTTACAAACTTGCCTTCTTCTTTAACCTTGTCCTTGATGGTCTCTCTATATGCGACCTGAGGCTTGCCTACATTGGCACCGACTTTAAATTCTCTCAACAGACGGTCGACAATAATATCAAGGTGAAGTTCTCCCATACCCGATATGATAGTCTGCCCTGTCTCCTCGTCAAATGATACCTTAAAAGAGGGGTCTTCCTGAGCCAGCTTCCCGAGGGCAACAGAGAGCTTTTCCTGGTCAGCCTTTGTCTTGGGCTCAATCGCAACCGAAATTACAGGTTCAGGGAATTCCATGGACTCAAGTATGATGGGATGAGCTGAGTCACAGAGGGTGTCACCGGTGAGAGTACTTTTCAGACCAACCGCGGCTACGATATCCCCAGCCTGTATAAGCTTGACATCCTCTCTCTTGTTTGCGTGCATTTTAAGAAGTCTGCCGACTCGCTCTTTGACATCCTTGGTCGAATTATATATATAAGAACCTGAGGTAATCGAGCCCGAGTACACCCTTAGAAACGTCAACTGCCCGACAAACGGGTCGGTCATTATCTTGAAAGCGATTGCGGCAAAAGGTTCTTCGTCGGACACCTTTCTCACTACATTCTTTCCTGAACCGGGTTCGATACCCATTACAGGGGGGACGTCAGTGGGGCAGGGGAGATATCTGATGATCGCGTCGAGGAGCTGCTGAACACCTTTATTTTTAAAAGCTGAACCGCAGAGGACCGGGGTTATTTTCAGATCGATGGTACCCTTTCTCAGCGCGGATATAATCACATCCGCCCCTATCTCCTCTCCTGCAAGGTATTTTTCCATCATTACATCATCGAAGTCCGCAACAGCCTCAAGCATCTTCTCTCTGTATTCAAGAGCAGTGGGGATAACGTCTTCCGGTATATCAGCTTCAACAAAACTTGCTCCCAACGTCTCATCATCATAAATAAACGCCTTCATCTTTATTAAATCAACAACGCCGCGGAAAGCGTCTTCCGCGCCGACCGGTATCTGCACAGGAACAGGTGTTGCGCCAAGCCTTTCGATCATGGAGTTGACACTCATGAAAAAGTCCGAGCCCATCCTGTCCATCTTGTTGATAAATGCGATTCTCGGGACCTTGTACTTTTCCGCCTGTCTCCAGACCGTCTCGGACTGGGGCTCGACCCCCGCAACCGCGTCAAAAAGGGCAACCGCGCCGTCAAGGACTCTCAGCGAACGCTCTACCTCGATCGTGAAATCAACGTGGCCGGGAGTATCTATTATATTAATCTTGTTATCGTTCCAGAAACATGTCGTTGCGGCAGAGGTTATAGTTATGCCCCTTTCCTGTTCCTGGATCATCCAGTCCATAACGGCAGTACCTTCATGTACTTCGCCTATCTTGTAAGTGACCCCTGTATAAAAAAGGATGCGCTCCGTCACCGTGGTCTTCCCGGCGTCTATGTGGGCCATTATTCCTATATTTCTTGTTTTTTCGAGTGTCATGTCTACTACCGTTTTTTCCATTTCAGTTATAACCATCTAGAACTTAAAATGCGCGAAAGCCTTGTTGGCATCAGCCATTTTGTGTGTGTCTTCCTTCTTTTTAATTGTTGCGCCTGTATTATTGGCCGCATCCAGGAGTTCACCGGCCAGTTTTTCACGCATCGTCTTCTCTCCCCTTTTCTGGGAATATCCGGTGATCCACCTGAAAGCCAGGGCTATCCTCCTCTGCGGTCTTATATCCACAGGCACCTGATACGTAGCGCCGCCCACACGCCTTGATTTTACCTCCAGAACGGGTTTTACATTTTCAAGGGCGGTCTTGAACACGCTTAAAGGATCATTGCCCGTCTTGGCCTTGATAATGTCAAAGGCCCCGTAACATGTCCTCTCAGCTGTAGACTTCTTTCCATCTTTCATGATGGAATTAACAAACTTGCTTACAAGCTTGCTGTTATACAAGGGGTCCGGCAATATTTCTCTTTTTGCTGCTACTCTTCTTCTTGGCATATTCGATTACCTGATAATTACTTTGGTTTTTTGGCGCCGTATTTTGACCGCCCTCTTCTGCGGTCAGCTACGCCGAGTGTGTCGAGGACACCCCTGACTATATGGTATCTGACACCCGGAAGGTCCTTGACCCTGCCGCCTCTTATAAGGACGATAGAATGTTCCTGGAGGTTATGGCCAACGCCCGGTATATAAGCAGTGACTTCCATTTTATTCGTCAATCTTAATCTCGCCACTTTTCTTAAAGCGGAATTCGGTTTTTTCGGAGTAGTGGTATAGACCCTTGTGCATACCCCGCGCCTCTGGGGGCATTTCGAAAGGGCAGGACTCTTGGTCTTGTTTATCGCCTGCTTCCTTCCACTTTTAACCAATTGTGTTAATGTCGGCACAGCTCCTCCGCGTTAATTCCGATTTAAGTAATTTATAAGAACATTTCCCTTCCATCGGGAAAACCTAAAAAGTTTATCAGGGATAAAAATATTTGTCAATAGCCGGGAAAATTATTTTTTAACTGCTTGATTTAAAAGGATTACTTTACCAATAAAGATTTCGCAACTATCTAAAAATGAACTCTTCTGTCAGTGTATAATTACATTCGTTATAGCGTAATTTCTTAAATCAGTGAGGACAGTATATCACAACCAGGAATTATTTCAATATTAAGGAATTCTAACAAGCCTCTGTTATCGAGCGAGCCTTGTCAGGTTCTCCGGTGCGTTCCCATACAATCTCTTTCTGAGACCGCATAAGTTCTACCTGCTCGGGAGAAAACTTAAAATGCGCAGCAAGCTGCCCGATGGTGACAGGAGAGGAGCTTTTGCGTCTGGAGCGTTTTCCGAATCTCTTATAGTTATAAAAGCCCCATAAACGCAATATGAGAAAAACAATCAGCACGATCCAGCCCATTTTGCCAATGAGCCCCAACATTTCCTGATATCCCAGCTGTTCAATAACAGATTGATCTATGAGTCGCAGGCCGACTATCCACATAATAATATTTACTATAGGAAGCAGCAGATACACCCATATCCCCCAGACAAAACCGGTAAATGTCAGTTCCGTTATATTTCTTAAATGGCTTCTCAGTTTCGGATTGTCTCTGATTTTAATTTCAGGCATAAATTATTTCCCCCCTGATGCGGCTATTTTTTCCAGCCCTCTGTCGGGGCTTACCCAGACAGCCCTTGTGCCCTTTTTCTTGAGAAGGGCCTTTGGTACGGCAATGACCACCGCAAATGCATTGATCATCCAGTAAACAAACGGATACCAGATGACCCAGAATAGATATCTGAATATCCTCTTGTCATAGTGACTGTCAATG
>JBFLYJ010000252.1:0-5248 GCA_040756635.1 Nitrospirota bacterium | reverse complement strand
GCTTAACCGTCCATTTTCAAACACGGGCAGTTTCGTCTCGATATAGGCCAGTCCCCCTCCAGGCACAATCTTTCTGTCCATCGCGATGGAACGTCCCGCGGTAAGAGGCTCCTCGATATTGCCCAGGGGCCCCTCCCCTGTTTCACGAAAAAAGGTATAACTTTGATTGTAACTCAGGATCGACTTCACTTCATCAGGATGTGAATACAGGTATTCCTTGATGGCCTGCAATGACATTTTATCGGGAGGGATACTGTCTTTGAGAAGCGCTCCGACCGCGCGGTAAGGACGTCCGTTGCTGGCGGCGTAATTTACTCGCAGCATGTTTGCAGCGGGAAGCTTAATGAGGCCGGAACCCTGTATCTGGAGGAAAAACAGCTCTATCTCTTTGACGTACGCAATCGGCCTCGCGCGAAGCCTGAGCGAGTCGCCGTACACTATCTCGTCCCTGCTGTCATAGGGAATTAATCCGGTCCCTTCCAGACGCCCGACGATATGTTCGTTCTTCCATCTGTCGGAAAAAAGCCCCAGGTTTACGTCGACAAGATCGTCAGGACGCTCATAAAGCGGTGAGGAAAACGCTCCCTCGGGCTCCAGACGTCCTTCGATAACAGGTTCATAATAACCGGTGAAAAAGGCGCCGCCGTCTCCGTTTCTGCTTTCAAAAAAAATGAACTTCTCGCTCAATTGCTGCGTGCGCTCCGCACCCTGATATTTATTCAATATAGATAAGAACAGTTCCAGCGATGCCGCCATCTCATCCGGGGTATACGTGATGTCGCCATACTGAAATGTCTTGTACGCCGGCAGTCTCCTGTAATATTTCATCGACTGCTCAATTGCCTGCTCCATGCCCTCAAAACCCAGATCATCAGTCCAGTCGTAAGAACGGGCTTCCCTCAATGTAAGTTGTTCGAGACGCGGTCCGGTCGGCGGTTTAACAAACAAGGAGCAGTCCATGACTGATAAGCACATAAACATAAGAAGGCACGGCAGCATACGGCGATTTATTTTTTTCATGCGGAATTATAACATTTTATCGGCAGGTGTTGAGGGCATCATTCGGGGGGCTGAATTTGAGGGCAGTATTATAAACACGGAGCGCGGTTGACATATACCATATTGTTTTACATACTACGAAAAAAAAGGGGTGAGTGTGAATGTTATTTCAATTCATCATAAAAAGGAATCCGTTTACGTGCAAAAAATATCTGATACTGCTTGTCGTATTGTCCCTTGCTTTTATCAGTGCCTGTGCTGAAAGGGGACTTGTTACAGGTGCACGCGCCGAAGAAACCTTTCAATCATCCTCAGAGGAGGAAGTGAAAAAGGAGGTGGTGAGTGACGACAGGAGCGCGTCTGAATGGTTCAAGTTCGGGGTGTCAAGTTTTGAGAACGGTCAATTTGAGAAGGCAAAAGAGTCATTCAAAGAGGTGATCAAATTAAATCCCGATAATGCTGAAGCGCATTACCGTCTTGGTCTTACCTACAAGGAGCTGAAAGACATAAAATTTGCACTCAGGGGCTTAAAGGAAGCGGTCAGAATCGCCCCGGATTTCACGGCGGCCCATTACAGCCTTGGTGAGTTATACAGGGAAATGGGAGATGATCAAGGCGCGCTGGAGGCCTACAGAGAGGTAGTGCGCATAGAACCCGGCAATGCCACCGCCCACTTCAATATCGGTGAAATTTATCTTGGGATGCGTTTAAAGAAGGAGGCCAAGGCGGCATTTATTAACGCGATCGACGCAAAGCCGGACTTTGCAGATGCTCATTACGCTCTTGGTAGAATATACGTCATGTTCGATGATATAAGCTCCGCAATGGATGAGTATAAAGTACTAATAGAGCTTGACCGCACACTGGCGTATAAACTGTTCAACCAGATTTATGAATAAACAGGGATGCCAGTTTTAACGATTCCTTATTGCCCCCTCTAAGAGCAAGAGGGGGACAGGGGGAGTTATACAAAGTGATAACACATGCCTTTCATCAGAATAGACTTCTAATCGTCTAAAGTCAGCGCGATGTCAGGCGAAAATTCACCCCGGTATTCAGATCAATCGCCATTAATATCAAGATATGGATAAATTTTTTTTACACATTCAGGGCAGATGCCATGACTGAATTCAGCTTCGGAATGTTCCGAAATATATTCATCTATCTGCCGCCAGCATCCTTTATCATCACGGATTTTTTTACAGTTGGCACAAATCGGTAATAATCCGCTAAGTTTCCTGATTTCTATTAATGATTTTTGAAGATCAGAGATCAGCTTTTCCCTTTCCTGCTCAATCTGCTTTATCTTGGATATATCTCGTACAACACTGACAATTCCTGTTATATTTCCCCCCTTGTCCTTTAATAATGATACATTATGTTCCGAAGGAAACAACTCTCCATTTTTTCTTTTCATTTGAAACTCGAAATTTGCTGTTTCTCCACTATCAAAAGACTCATTAATAAGTTTGCCGAATTCTTCATAATGGCGGCTGTCGACATGCAATAATTCTGTTGATTTTCCTGTAAGCTCTTCAGCTGAATATCTAAACATCCTTTCAGCAGCATTATTTATGTTTACCAAATATCGTTCCGCCGAAACAACGAAAACAGCTTCCTCCAATGAGTTGAAAATACAACGCATCCACATCTCAGACGCGGCTAAATCCTTTTCAAGCTTCTTCTGAGCACTAATGTCTCTTACAACCATGCTTGTTAACTGTTGCCCCTGGGAATCAATAAAAATTAATGAGGATACCTCGCCCGGAAATATTGTCCCGTCTTTTTTCTTAAGATTAAGTTCGCCTCGAAATTTGCCTGCTCTTAATCTCTCTTCCAGTGCTTTGGGTAATCGAGGATCTTTTGTATCCAAAACAGAATCACGCCCGCCCGCTATTATTTCCTGGGCTGTCATTTCAAAAAGATCGCATGCCGCTTGATTGGCAAAAAACACTTTACCATCCGGAGCCGTTAAAAAAATGGCATCCATGCTGTTATCAACCATTGAACGATATTGGTACAGTGCATCTTTAGCTGATTTCAGCTCTCTCAAGATTTGCTCTGACTCTTTATTTGGTGGGGTTTTTCCCATGGTTTTGTTCTTGCTGTTCTTACAGGTCGTGTTTTAGGGACATATAACAGATATCATCAAACTGTTGATCATATCGAATATAACCAATGGTGATATTCAATCCTGTCATTTCCGGCAGGTACATTCCTTAACTGATTGCATATATTAGTCCACGATTAAGAGAGCGGCATTATGTATAACCATGGTATTTAGCAACCGAATTATGTCTAAAGCATACGGTACAATCCACCAAAAAACAAGAAGAAGCCGGGATCATCATTATATGTCAGAACGGCCGACACATAGCAGGGAGATCCCCCGGATCGCCCCTACGGGTTTTATATTCACACTCTCTCCCTCCTGTCCTTCAGCAGATAAAACACGATGACCACAATCGAAAAGATGTTTGCTATGTAATTAAACATCATCCAGCCCACCCAGCCGAATTTCATCAGTACGCTCGCGACGTAGCATATCTCGCCGATCATCCATAACACGATAAAAAGCGGACTGATGCCCCTGGCGCTTTTATTCTTGAAGCACTCCCATGCCTGAGGGAGTCCGCAAATGGCAAATGCTATGGAACCTATCCAGCCGATCAAGTCCGCCAATTAATTATCTCCTGTGAACTATAGGGCGAGGGTACCTGCCCCTGCTTCCGCATTTGCGCTCTTTCACACTGCGGAGCTACAGCTCCGCGATAGTGACTGCGTCTCCGCCCTCTTCCTCATTGCCTTTCCTTATGCTTTCGACCAGTGGATGGTCCTTCAGAAATTCCCGGACGGCCCTGGCAAGAATCCCAGTACCATACCCGTGTATGATCTTTACCTGCATAGCTCCTGCCATTGAAGCGTCGTTCAGGAAGCGTTCAATTTTCGAAAGGGCTGGGTCTACGCGCTGGCCGATCAGATTCAGCTCGGACGGGAAGTGTAGCGGCTCGGGTCTGGACACAGACAGCTTCTCCCCTGATTCAGAAGGCTTCTCTCTGAGAGCAATGTCAGCCGGTACTTCAGAAAGCTCCGTAAAGGGTATCGTGATCTCCCTGCCTTCTATAAGCACCTGGCACCTCTTTGCCTTTTCGTTGACGGTACGCACAACCCCTGTCTTGCCGAGGGTATTGACAAACACGTCCTGTCCTGTCCGCACGTCTCCGAGTCCCTTCTTTTCCGGGACAAACTGCCTTCGGGCAGCCGCCGCCTCATCGATCTTCTTTTCAAGCTCCTTGACAATCGCTTTTGTCTCTTCAGGTTTTGCCCGCTTCAGCGCGTCAAGGATCTCCCTCGCCTCCCTCTTTGTCTTTCTGAGCAAATCCTCGGCTTCCTTTAATGCTTTTGACAGCGCGTCCTTTTCCATGGACTTGATCCTTGAAAGCTGCTTCTCCATATTAAACCTCAGCTGATCGGCTTCGGCTTTTGCGTCTTCTGCCTCTTTCAGCCTGACATCCAGCTGTCCTGACTTCTGCTTGAGCTCTGAAATGAGGGAGCTTACCGCGGCGTCTTCTTCGGTTATGAAAGCCCTCGCCTCATTAATGATCTCCTCAGGCAGACCGAGAGAGCCGGCGATCTCAAAGGCATGAGAGGTCCCGGGCTCACCTACCACCAGTTTGTAAGTAGGTTTAAATGAGGGTCTCCCGTTTACCACGGTCTCGTGCATCTCCATGGCGCTGTTTATCATTCCGGGTTCTGAATGGGCGAATACCTTCAGCGTGCCCAGATGAGTGGATATTGCCGATATGGCGCCGAGCGCCCTGATCTTTCTCAATATGGCGCAGGACAATGCCCCGCCCTCTTCCGGTGATGTCCCTGTGCCGAGTTCATCGATTATGATCATCGTATCACTGCCGCTCTGCCGCACTATGTCTGAAATGCGTTTGATGTGGGCCGAGAACGTGGAGAGGTTCTGCTCTATGGACTGTTCGTCGCCTATGTCCGCAAAGACGCGCCGCAGAAAGGGAAACGTCGTACCCGAATCAGATGGTGTGTGCATTCCGGAAAGGGCCATAAGGCAAAGCACGCCGATTGTTTTGAGCGCGACCGTCTTGCCTCCCGCGTTAGAGCCGGTAATGACCATGCAGGTATGTCCCCTGCCCAGATCCAGGTCAAGCGGTACAAGTTCCGTCTCCCGGTCTTCCCTGCAGAGCGTTTTCCACAGGAGAGGGTGACGCCCGTGAATTATGCT
>JBFLYJ010000251.1:0-5266 GCA_040756635.1 Nitrospirota bacterium | reverse complement strand
AGCCTCCACGGAGGACCTGATCCGGCAAAGAGGAGGAAGCTCGAATATGAGCTGGATAATGTCCCGGCACTGCTGACAAGACACAATAAGATCGCCGTTCTCACCGACAAGGTAAACAGTCCTGAGAGAATCGCTGAAACGCTCTGTCTGGGCGGGGTGCCCTCGCCCTTCCGGATGTATGTATGCGAAAAGCTCGGGTATGACGATGAGAAGATCATTGAGGGTAAGCCAGAAGAAATTTCAAAGATGACGTTTGAGCATCCGAATGTTGTGATTATCGTTCAGAGCGCAGAAGACAGAACACAGAACACAGACAAGAAAAAACGAACAGCAGTCGGCAGTCAGCAGTCAGAAATAAAATTCGGAGTGAAAGAATCAGAAGTTCAGCATTCAAGAGGTCTGATCACAAAAGACGAGGTCCGCGCAGTGGCTATTCATAAATTAAGATTACCGCGAACCGGCCTGTTGTGGGACATCGGCGCGGGATCAGGCTCCATATCTATAGAAGCAGCCGCTGTCTGCCCGGACCTGAAAATATACGCGATTGAAAAGGATGAGGACCAGCTGATCAATATCAGGGAGAACAAAAACCGGTTTGGAACTGGAAATATCGACATTGTCAGCGGCAGCGCGCCTGAAGCGCTCAGTCAGCTGCCTGCGCCAGACAGGGTATTCATCGGCGGAAGCAGCGGAAAGCTGAGAGAAATACTAGAGGCAATTAATAAAAGCCAAGTGTTATGTCGGGGCGAGGTGCCCTCGCCCTTAAGGAATTATGGGCTAATCGTTGTGGTAAACGCCGCTACAATCGAGACATTAAATGAGGCGGTACAGTCCCTTGAAGGAAACGGATTCAAGGTGGATGTCTCGGAAATTTCAGTATCAAGGTCGAAGCTCATCGGAGGGAAAAGGCATATGAGCGCGATGAATCCTGTGTTTGTAATAAAAGGAGAGAAAAACATTTCGGATTAAAACAGAATTGATTTCATAAAACAATGATACGCGTCATTCCCCGACTAGATCGGGGAATCCAGTGCCTTTAAGAAATAAAACCTCCTCTGGAAATCTATCTGGATTCCCGCCTGCGCGGGAATGACAACAAAAAGAACATGAATGCAAAATTATTTGTAATAGGCATAGGCCCCGGGGACCCTGAGCTGTTGACCCTCAAGGCCGTGAGGATTATTAAAGAGTCACCTGTTCTTTGTGTGCCGAAGGGCCGGGAGGAAGGCAGCAGCCTTGCTTTATCGATAGTCCAGAAAGCGGTACAGCTTGAAGGGAAAGAAATTATCGAGGCGCATTTCCCGATGATGAAGACAAGAGCACAGAACACAGAACACAGAACACAGACAAAAGATCAAATCCCCCCTTTACTAAAGGGTGGGAAAGGGGGATTACATGATCCCGAGCTCAATGATAAATGGAATGATATTGCGGAGACTATTTTCAATGCCCTGAAAAAAGGCGCTGACGTTGCCTTTCTTACTCTCGGCGATCCCGCTATCTATAGCACATTCTTTTACCTGTATGATAAACTGCTCGAACTGCATCCCGGGCTCCAAATCGAGATCATTCCGGGCGTCTCTTCCATTAACGCCTCGGCTGCCCGGGCGAATATTTCTCTGGGTCTGGGAAATGAAAGGATCGCCGTCCTACCCGCGAATTATCTGGACAATCTGAAGACGACACTGGAGATGTTTGATACCGTCGTGCTAATGAAGGTGAACAAGGTGCTGGATGAAATAGTAAAGCTCCTTAGGGAAATGGACCTGACAGGCAACGCAGTCTGCGTATCAAGGGCAGGGATGGAGGATGAAAAGATCGACACGGACATTACGAAGGTGAAACAGGAAGGGTTAAACTACTTTTCGATGGTGATTGTGAAAAAATGACCCAGGACGACCTGATATATCTGAAAGACTGGTTTGCGGATTACACCCGGTCTTTTTATTCCTCTGATCCGGAAGACCAGAAGAACATAATGCTCAAGGTGGAGCATACTGAGAATGTATGCCGGAATATCACCGCGATTGCCGGGAGCACGTCCCCTGGTGATAATCAGGTGAGACTTGCAGAAACCGTCGCCCTCTTCCATGATGTCGGCAGGTTCCGCCAATATACGCAATTCAAAACCTTCAGGGACGCCATATCGATGAATCACGGGTTGCTCGGTTCAAAGATACTAAGTGAAGAGAAAGTACTTCAGCGGCTTCCGCTCGATGAACAGCAATTGATAATTCAGGCCGTAAAGTTTCACAACGCGTTTGCGATACCGACAACTGCGGACGATAGTGTTGTTTACTTCCTCAAATTAATCCGGGACGCCGACAAGGTGGACATCTTTCGTGTCTTCATCGAGTATTACGAAAGCCCTGAAGAGAAAAGGGCGTCCGCAACAGCGTTCAGGGTGCCTGACACCCCAGAATATTCCGCTGTTATGCTTTCATGTCTTTTAAATAAAAAAGTCGCGTCTTATTCGAATATCCGGAGCGAAAATGACTTTAAGCTGATGAAATTGTCCTGGGTGTATGATATGCACTTTAACGAGTCCGTGAGGCTACTCTATGAAAGGGGTTATATAGACAGTATTATCGACAAGCTGCCCCAAACGGAAGATATCCTGGCAGCGGAGAAGATATTAAAGGACTATGTGACCCAGAGGTTGAATAATGGCAAATAAAGTTTACTTTATCGGCGCGGGTGCGGGTGACCCGGAGCTGATCACGGTCAAGGGCAGAAGACTGCTCGATACCGCGGACGTTGTCATTTACGCGGGGAGTCTGGTGAACCCTGCGCTGCTTGACGGTATAAGTGCCGAGATTCATGACTCCGCAGGGATGAACCTGGATGAGATAATACGTCTGATCGAGGAATCCTTCAGGCAGGGAAAACTCGTGGCCAGACTGCACACAGGAGACCCCTCTTTTTACGGGGCGATCTCGGAGCAGATAGAGAGGCTTCGTGAATCAGGGATAGATTATGAAGTCATTCCCGGGGTCTCTTCCGCAATGGCCGGAGCAGCCGCGCTGGGCCAGGAACTGACGATCCCGGAGATAAGCCAGACTGTCATTTTTACACGCATGGAGGGAAGGACCCCTGTGCCGGAGAAGGAGAGGCTTTCCGGTCTTGCAAAACACGGCGCAACAATGGTGATCTTTTTAAGCGCCGGAATGATCGAAAAGGTGAGAGCTGAACTTCTTGAAGGTTATCCGGAGGATACACCTGTTGTTGTGGTTGAAAAGGTATCATGGCCGGGAGAGAGGATCATCAGGGGAACATTAAAAGATATAGCGGACAAGGTAAAGGAAGCCGGGATTAAAAAGACGGCGCTGATTTATGTCGGAGAAGCATTGAGGGCGTCTGAGGGAAAGCTCGGGAAGGAGTCGAAGCTTTATCACAAGGACTTCAAACATGAGTACAGGAAATAAGAAAGCGGTCAGATGTCAGCGGTCAGATGTCAGAAAAGACAAAAAGACGAACGCATCTTCCGCAATATTTTATATCACGAAAGAGGGGCATAAGCTTGCTGAGCGGATGCAATTTTTGTATCCTGATGCGAAGGTTATTAAATTCACTTCTGTAATGGCAATTAATGAATTGCCCATGATCTGGAATGAATGCAAGACCTTAATCTTCATCATGGCGGCAGGGATCGTCGTCAGGACAGTCGCGCCGCTGCTGAAAGATAAAAAGACTGATCCGGCTGTCGTGGTCCTTGATGAAAAGGGAGAATACGTGATCAGTCTCCTTGGCGGACATCTCGGGGGGGCGAACAGGCTTGCCCGGGAGATAGCGAAATTTCTTGGGGCCCGCGCGGTAATCACAACCGCATCCGATGTCCAGGGCAGGATCGCGCTGGATATGTGGGCGGCGGAGAAAGGCCTTTATGTGGAGGATTATGAGAGACTAAAACGATTGAGTTCAAAGATCGTAAACGGTAAAAGTATAAAAGTATATACGGATTCCATTGTCCTCTCCGCGATTCCGGAGGAATTTGATCTTGTGAGGTCTCCGGACGATGCTGAGGTGATAATCTCGGAAAAACTTTTCAGAAGAAAAGTCCTGTACCTGAGGCCGCGAAACCTCTTTGTAGGAATAGGCTGCAACCGTGGAACGACAAAGGATGAAATTCAGAAAGAGTTCACGTATCTACTAAATAAAAACAAACTGTCTGACCGTTCCATGGCGGGTGCAGCCTCGATTGATCTGAAAAATGATGAGGAAGGTCTGCTGGAGTTCGCTGCTGGTAATGATCTGACTTTACGGTTTTTCTCTAAAAAGGCACTGAACGCGGTGTCGGATGCTCTCGGCATAAAAGGTTCTGACCTGGTCAGGAGCGCGACCGGCGCTGTTGCAGTGTCCGAACCGGCAGCGGTACTGGCAGCGAAAGAGGCATCCGACAGAGTCGATATAATTATTCCAAAGGTAAAAAGGGGGAATGTAACATTAGCGATAGCAAAGGCAGAGTTTACGTTGTAGGGATAGGGCCGGGCGGCCCGGACCATATCACTCCCGCGGCAACGAAGGCGATTAAAGACGCGGACATTATTGTCGGCTACAAAACATATCTTGACCTGATACAGGACCTGATTACGGATAAGGAGGTCATGTCATCAGGCATGAGGCAGGAAGTGGACCGGTGCGCGAAGGCCGTAGAACTCGCTCAGTCCGGGAAAACGGTTGCTGTCATTTGCAGCGGCGACCCCGGGATTTATGCTATGGCAGGACTGGTTTTTGAAGTGTTAAGCCGTCAGCAATCAGCGGTCAGCGGTCAGCTTAATGATCCCCCCCTTACCAAGGGAGGGCAAGGGGGGGTGATAGTCGAAATCATCCCCGGTATCCCTGCTCTTTCCGCATGCGCATCAAGGCTTGGGGCGCCGCTGATGCACGACTTCGCTTCCATCAGCTTAAGTGATCTTTTGACTCCGTGGGAATTGATAGAGAAGCGGCTTGAAGCGGCAGCATACGCTGACTTTGTGATAGTCATTTATAATCCAAAGAGCAAGGGCAGGCCGGACCACATAGCAAAGGCGAGAGAAATCATACTGAAGCACAGAAGTCCGGACACTCCGGTCGGGATCGTAAAAGGCGCCACAAGGGAAAATGAAACAGTGGCAGTCACTGATCTGCAAAATATGCTTAACCAGGAAATAGACATGCAGAGCACAGTCATCATCGGCAATTCGAACACGTTTATATGGAATGACAGGATGGTGACGCCGAGGGGATATGACAGAAAATACAAAATCTAACCCCCCCCTCCATCCCC
>JBFLYJ010000250.1:0-5289 GCA_040756635.1 Nitrospirota bacterium | reverse complement strand
TATTCTGTTGGCTGTTATAATGTTTCCCTCGATATGAGCACTGCCGGCGGTCGATCTGAGGCCGATATCGTTGTCTTTGAATGATGAGTGAGTTATGTCAATCGGTCCGCTGCGGAACCGCATTCCTCCATAATTCCTGAAAAAAGCACAACTCTCTACCCTGAGACGGGTAAAATGCACATGCAGTGCCCAGGTCGCCTTCTCAAATACGCAGTTGACAAATTCGCTCCCGTCGGCATGATCAAGGAGTATCTCGTCCCAGACATCACCTTTTAAAGAGGTGAATGTAATCTCCGCATCATTTTGACCTCTTCCTGTAATCTTCCCTTTTACGAGAAGACCGGTCCCCTGTGCAAACAGGACCCTTGTATCAGGCATAATTGCAAGATGTGTGCCGGGTATGACAGTTATTGTTTTATCTATACTGATATCACCATACCACGCAGTGTCCGTATTGATTATATTGAGAGGCCATGTCAAAATGACCGGCTTTTGCAAAAATGGCAAATATTCCGCCCTGCCTTTAGACGGGTCATTTTCCTTGTCATAAATAGTGCTCCTCACATCTCCTTTTCCCCACCAGTTGTTCGCTGCGGCAACATCCGTGTCTCCGTCAATGCCGAGATTATACATGCCGTTTCCAAGAATATTGTTTCCGGTTATCGTCCCGTGAAAAGAGAGTATGCCGATACCTCTTTCGCCGTTGTCGGTTATAAGATTCCCCCGTATGGATGCATTCGCTTCCTGGATGACTATACCGTTAATGCCGTTTGCCTGGACGACATTGCCGCTGAAATCGACGTTGTCAGTCCCTTTCAGCGCCACGCCGGATTCGAGGTTGTGCGATATGACATTGTTTTTGTAACTCCCGTAGACTGTGTCAACAACCATCAGTCCGAACCTGTTGCCGTCAAAAAGGTTCCCTTCCAGTATCGGGATGCCCTCTCTGACCCTCAACCCTTCACGCTGGTTATTAAGGATTATGTTGCCCTTGAGAGTGATCGTATTACGGAAAAGATTGATCCCGGAATAATTATGCGATACAACATTGTCGCTGAATATGACCTCCGAGTCCCTCGCCCACAGCACGCTTTTATTGTTGTAGAAATGTGTACCTCTTATTTCAACTATGGATTCCTGGAACTGAATGCCCCGCTCGTTGTCCTTTAGCACAGACTCCGTGACCGCCACATTTGAAAAGTGAAAATGCAGTCCCCTGTAAGCGTTTTCGATCTGGCAGTACTCGATCAGGTTTTGCGCCTTGTCACTGTTAAGGATATTTATGGAATCCCAGTCGGTCATACCTGCCTGTCTTTCGGCGGACCTGAATATGATTGGGTCTTCCTTTGTTCCCTTGGCGATAAAAGTCCCCTGGACCAAAAGACCGTTCTCCCCGATGCCGTTATTATCTATATCAGTCTTTCTGAATTCCACGACCGTGCCGGGCAATATTACCAGCCTGGAATTTTCCGGTACTCTGACAATACCGGTCACCTCGATCTTACCCTGCCATACTGCCGAACCCAAAATGACGTCGTCCTTGTATACCCTTGCCTGCTCATCCACCCGGTCTCTTACAACGTACTCTTTCATCGGCACATTGTATTCCTTGGAAGAGGCAGTGTAGGAGTCTCTCTTTCTGTTACCGCTGATAATGCTGTCCCTGTTCTGTATTTCAGCTCCATTGAGTACAAACAGACCGTAATCATTTTCCGTCACCCTCGAAGTTTCAAGGACCGCTTTTGAGTCATGTCCCTGCGCAATGATTCCGTAACGATTGTCCGCCAGCAGGGTCCGCTTCAGGGATACATGCCCTCCGGCCAGGTCGATACCGGTCTCGGCGTTGCGTATCACGGAAAAATATATCCCGGCCGTGCCGCCGTCAACAATTATCCCCGCCCAGAGTGATTTATTATCGTCCCCTGAAATAAAGGTGACGGGCGAGCCTTCGTTCCCCTGCGCCGTGAGCGTTCCCCTGACGGTTATTTCTGTAAGAGGCGAAAGATACTCAGGTTCCGTCTTCGTACTCTCTGAAGGCATGACGCGAATGACGGCCCCGGATGTTATTGTCAGGTTCACTCCTCTTGGTACAATGACGTCCTGATCTACTATGACTTCTCCCGACCAGACAGTATCCGATTTTAAGACCTTGCCGTGCGCGGGGGGAGTGAGAAGAAGAATAAGGTAAATGATTATTGCGGTGTATTTTTTCATGAAATAGATAACCTTATGTTATCAAATGCGGGTGTTAATCTCAATCGTTGACGCACACTGAAAAACAGAGAAAATCATGGCCGGATAATTCTATCGGCGCTGCAGAGACAGAGGGAGTTCCAGGTTGTTGTCCGCGAGGAGTTTGGCATCCATAAATATCTCCTTG
The DNA here is from genome assembly GCA_040756635.1 of Nitrospirota bacterium. Lineage (GTDB taxonomy): Bacteria > Nitrospirota > Thermodesulfovibrionia > UBA6902 > UBA6902 > UBA6902. The sequence continues at coordinate 2,909 of JBFLYJ010000250.1, read as the reverse complement.
ACGGGACCGTCGGCGGTCACCCTGCCGCCGGATATTACCAGACACCTCTCACAGACATCCATGATAAGGTCCAGATCGTGAGAAGCGATGATCTTTGTGTGTTTGAATTCCCTGAGCAGGTTTATAAGCTGTCTGCGCGATTTGGGGTCCAGACTTGCCGCGGGCTCGTCCATGACCAGGATATCAGGCTGCATCGCTATTACAGCGGCTATAGAGACGGCCCTTTTCTGTCCCAGCGACAGATGGTGCGGAGGTTTGTCTTTAAGGTGCAGGCATCCGACAGTGGTCAGTGCATCGTTCACTTTCTCAATAACGCTTTCCTTTGTCATCCCCAGATTAAGCGGTCCGAAGGCGACGTCTTCAAAGACTGTAGACATGAAAAGCTGATCATCAGGGTTCTGAAAGACTACCCCTACGCTTTTCCTGGCGTGGTGTATCGTGGACCTGTTCAGGGGCAGGTCCCCGATTATGATATTTCCTCTTTCAGGAAGAAGATAACCGTTCATGTGCGATATCAGGGTCGACTTACCCGCGCCGTTTGCGCCTACGATACCGACTGATTCTCCATGCGTTATCCGGAAATTGATCCCTTTCAGCGCTTCGGTCCTGTCCGGATAGGTAAAGTGAACGTCGTTAAATTCAATAATGTGGTGGCTCATTTTCCTGGTTCGACTTTCAATGTTTAAGCGCCGCTTCCCCGATCAATTCCGTAACATCGTATATCCTCAGCATTAGGAATGCCGAGACCGATAACACGGCAAACAATACATCGGGAATGCCTATGCTGAAGTTTTTCAGGAGCCTTATCCTGCCGTCAAATCCTCTTGCACATATCGCGTGATAGATTCTTTCCGAACGCTCGATACTGCGCAAGAGAAATATGCTGACGATGTTGATAAATGGTTTAATGCCGCTTCCCTGTTTCCCGAATGTCCGCATGTTCCTTGCCCTTACTATTCTCATCGCCTCTTCCGCCAGCACGAACAGATACCTGTAGATGAAGAGAAGCTGCATCACAAAGATCCTCGGTACACGCATTTTTTCGAGCGCGTAACATATCCCCGGGAATGACGTAGTGGCGATCAGCAGGACGGCGGAGCTTATCGTCAGAATGAATTTTATTATAAGCGAAATGTACGATACCCAACCCCGGGAGACATTGATGCCCGATACCGTATAAGCGGTTGATGTATCAAAAAGCGGATTGAACAGACCGGCGAACAATACAAAGGGAGATACAACGAGCAGCTTTTTCAGTACAACCGCGGCAGGGATATCTCCGGCTGACATGACAAAAACAGGGAATAAGAAAAAAGGTATCAGCTGCCGGACATCATACTTTGAGAAGGAAACGACAGTCACGATAAAGAACAGTGTAACGACAAGTTTTATCCCGGGATTTATTTGATGAATGAATGTCTTTTTGTATGAAAGTGCATCGAGATGTCCGATGTTGAAAAACTCTTTATCGAAATTCAGCATGTGTCTCCGGTATTACGCCTTTCTTGTTCTGAACACTTTTATTCCCATGCCCAGCAGTATTATCATGCCAAGCACCATGGCCGATCCGAGTATCCCTGACACGGAGGTCCCTTCTCCGATATTGGGCCACCATTCTCCGCCGCTCTCTGCGTCTGCGGGCGCTTCATTCTTATTTTTAAAATCGTAATCAGGCAGAAAGGCCGTCCTGTTCTGCACCTTGCTCAGTAAGAGTGAAATCCCGTGTTCCGCCTCAGGCAGTTCCGGTTTTCCGAAAACTTTCTCAATGGACCACTCAAGACCGTCCGGATTCGATGATGCAAACCATGAGAGGGCGCCACCCGTCAATACTGCCAGAACCAGGAAAACAGCAAGTACGTTTCTGAGAGAATATCGCGGGGAGAGGTCCTTTGATGCGGAGACACTTTCAAGTATTTCCGGTCGGGCGGTCTTCACGAAATTAATAACACCGGCGGTCACGAAGCCCTCTACCAGTCCGATAGCCAGATGCACCGGAAGCATCATATAGACAAAAGTACCGAAGGGCAGTTCACTCCTGCCTGAAAGTACGGTCTGCAAAACAACCGAAAATGCTCCGAGCTGAAGCCCCGCTACGGCACTCAGTATCGCTGCCGCAGTCAGGCGCTTTGGACCGCTGCCTGGTCTGACGATGACCTTATAGATTAGAGGATACGCGATAAAACACGGATACACGCCGAGATTCCAGATATTGCAGCCTAGCGCAAGGATCCCTCCGTCGGCAAAAAATAGACTCTGGATTGTGAGCACGGAGGCGATGACAATGAAGGCGGCATAAGGCCCCAGAAGGGCCGCAAGGATCATGCCTCCACCCAAGTGGCCGCTTGAGCCGGTTGCAGGGATCGTAAAATTGATCATCTGCGCGGCAAATATGAAGGCGCCGAGTACACCCATCAGCGGGATCATCCTTTCATCCATTCTCTCTTTAAGTTTTTTCGCGCAGTAACCTATAAGCCCCATCGAGCCTGCCCAGAATGTACCGCCGACAGCCGGTGAAAGCAATGCGTCCGACATGTGCATGATAAAGACCTCCTTAAAATCTTACGGCTGTTCCCGCTAGCAGGGTGCCGTCCGTTTCAGGCCTGTTGAGACCGAGTTTCACACCAAAATCAATATCGAAATTATCAGATAAGGAATATATCAGGCCGCCCAGAATAAAGGCGGGATTGGTCGATGAAGACTTGTCGGGATTCCGTTCTGTCCCGATATTAGCGACGAGTTTCAGGTTCTCGACCACCTCTGTTTCGGACGCAAAAGAAACATGCCAGATGTCTTTTCTGCTGGCATCCCTGTCCTCCCGGAGTTTATATTGATTGTGCGCAATAGCAAGGTTCAGATGAAAGGCCCACGGGTCGACCTCCCGGGTAGTGATAAATGTCAGCCCCCAGGAA
>JBFLYJ010000025.1:0-15968 GCA_040756635.1 Nitrospirota bacterium | reverse complement strand
GGGTCTGTAATAAGGCCCGGTGTGGGAAATGATGCGGCCGTCCTTATACGAAATCATCTTTTCCATAAGCGGGAGGTACTTCAGCGGGTCCCCATATGCCGCAAGACCCGTAATTTTTCCCTCATGACGGTTTACCTTGAACCCTAACAGGGCTGTGATGCGCGCATAAAAGAATCCCAGACTATCTATACTTGAGGTTCGATGAATAACTTCGTATTTGCTGTTGTCGAATACGCTTACGGTAAATGACTGATAGTCACCGCGTCCATCAGCGGTCAGGACCAGGGATTTTTCAAAAGGTGAACAGACAAAAGCACTGATTGCATGACATTCGTGATGGTCAAAATAGATGGTTTTTGAAGTTAAATTGTTTTGTCGTACAAAATCCCGGAAGTGCCCGTGCACTTCCGCATCTCTGAGTATTTCTATCTCAACCCTTTTGCGAAAAGTTTCTATTTCTGCAGGATTTTCCCGGGTTTCCTCTACAACCCGGTCGAAGAACATAAGCAAATGCTTCTTGGAATTAAAATCACCGCTCCAGCCATACGCCACATAATCTATATCGGAAAGAGCTATTTTCTGCTGTCTCAGAACATATTGAATAGACTGCGCAGGCCAGGAACTATCATTCTTGATCCTGGAAAATCTTTCCTCACTTGCAGCAGCGGCTATATGGTTATTTTTGACGATGCACGCACCCGATACATCTTCGTTAACTATTCCCAATATCAGCATTAGTTCTTTTTAAACTTAAGAAAATGACAAGATATTACAAAAATGCGTGATCCCAAGAACATAGAACACGCTTGGCTATACCGAGTAAGCGGCCTAAAAGAAAAAAGTTCCAAGCGGATAAATTTTATTTTTTCTTTAAACTTGATATAATAGTCTATCATAGTTAAATTGATTTTTGTTATCAGCAGTGTAAATAATTATATAGTCACTTGCAACCTATCTTGACAGGTATCCTTTAAATAACTTGCTATTTAAATCTGACGAAAAACATTTTGAAGTAATGGGTATGCTGCGTCCGTATCACGTATTTGTGGCATGTTACTGCGCAGGCTTTTTCAACATAAATCCTTTGAAGCAACAGTAATGCGGTAACCTGTATTTAAGATATCTATTTCAGATTACGTAATAGTATTATTCGGGAAATACAGGTATCAAGTATTATGTCTTAGTGAAGATAATCCTGTATTATACATGCGGCAGTCATATTAGATTTTAGTAATGATGACCATGGGAAAGCCATACATACAAAGAGTACAAAGGAATTATTCCATACCATGGTATGAACAAATACAGAAATATGTGATTTTCCCTCAAGATAATGAGCCGCAGATTTACTATTCTATCAAACCGTCTGATTACGTAACGGCCCTGACTCACACAGCAGATAACAAATTTATCATATTAAAACAGTTCAGGCCGGCCGTTGAAGACTTCACATTTGAGCTTCCGAGCGGTCACCGTGAAGAAGGGGAGAGCCCGGAACAAGCCATGATGCGGGAACTGACAGAGGAAACAGGCTGCAGAGTTGATAACGTGAAACTGCTGGGCGAAGTTATCCCTGATACAGGGAGGCTGGAAAACCGGCTATGGGCGTTTTATATAAACAATGTAAAAGTAAACCATCTTCCTGATCCGGCAGAAAACGGAGGAATTGAGGTACACCTTGTAACGCCTGACGAGCTCTTTCAAATGGTGTATAACGGCAAATTGAATCATGCCCTTGATTTAAGTGTAATCAGTCTGGCAATTTTCCAAAAGTGTATAAAAATATGAATATTAAGGAGCACCCGACAGAATGAAAATCTTGATTACCGGCAGTGAAGGATCACTCGCTCAAATGGTGATACCGTATTTGCAAAAAGAAGGGCATGAAATAGTCGGAGTCGATAACTTTGCCCGTTACGGCCATATTCAACGGCAGCGCAATTATGAGTTTATAACCGGAGATCTTGGAGATACCGCAGTTATCAAATCTATTTTTTCAAAATACGCATTTGATGCTGTATTCCACTTTGCTGCTTTGATTTACGGAGTGGTAGGATTCCATAAAAGACCCGCTGACATCATTGCCGACAATAATCTGATGACCATCAACCTGTTGAAACATGGACACGAGAGAATCAAGAGATTTATCTACCTCTCTTCGTCTATGGTTTATGAACGCAGCATGAAATGGCCCCATCATGAGAATGACACATTGGACATAGCAGTCATGAGCACGTCCTATGGATTGTCCAAATACATAGGTGAGAGGGTCACCCAGTCGTATCATGAGCAGTACGGGATTAATTATGTGATTTGGCGGCCCTTTAATATCATAACCCCCTTTGAGGCTCCGGAAGAAGAAGGCTTCAGCCATGTCTTTGCCGATATGGTGGAAAAGATCCTTGTACAGAAGCAATGCCCTCTGAATGTGTTGGGGGACGGGGAGCAAATAAGGTGTTTTACGAATATTTATGATGTTGCCGATGCTCTTGCCAGGTTTTCCTTATCTGATAAATCTACAAACCAGATTTATAATATCGGAAATACCGAGCCGACAACCATCAAAGAGCTGGCAGCTAAAATAGTTAAAATCGGCAAGGAGCACGGGCTTCTGCCGGATGAATACAACTTATCATTTCATTACCAGCCGATTTACGCTGATGACGTGAAAAAGAGAATCCCGGATGTATCGAAAATCAAGGAGGATTTCGGCTGGGAGGCAAAACTTAAAATAGATGAGTCGCTGACCGGATATATTAAACATAAATTCAATGTGTAAGTGCTGAGGAGACGTTATATGGCAAGAAATGATAAGGTTTGCGTTTTGGGTATGGGTTTTATAGGATTGACGCTGGCCGCGACATTAGCTGAGGCTGGGAACGAGGTCCTCGGCGTAGATGTAATCCCTGAAGTCGTGTACTCACTGTCATCGAAAAAGTGCTATTTCTTTGAGCCTGGACTTACAGAGGCTGTCAGGAAATACACGGGGAAGAACCTGATATTCTCGACCGCAATTAAGGACAGGTCATGCAACTACTATATAATATGCGTAGGCACTCCGATCAATCAGGACACGGGTAAACCCAGACTCGAATACATTGAAAATGCCGCCAGAAGTATCCTGCCCTTTCTAAAAAAAGGTGATACGGTAATACTGCGGTCGACTGTACCTGTGGGTACATCACGGAATCTGGTCGCCAAGATGATCGAAACAGAAACGGATCTGGCACCGGGGAAGGACATATATTTCGGCTTCGTCCCAGAACGCACTGTTGAGGGCAACGCCATGTACGAACAGAAATTTATCCCTCAGATGGTAGGCGCTTTAAATAAACAGAGCGCAAAGAAGATCGCCAGACTTTTCAGCACATTCAACAGGCAGCTAATTTATGTCCCTGATATCGAACATGCTGAACTGTGCAAGATCATTGATAATACATACCGTGACGTGACTTTTGCCTATGCTAACCAGATGGCGATGATATGTGAAGAATTGGGACTGGATTTTAATATTATTCGGGAGACCTGCAATTACAATTATTCCCGTAATAATATCCCTGCCGCCAGTCCCGGGGTAGGCGGAGCTTGTCTTACCAAAGACCCCTATATTCTGATTGATCTGTGCAGTAAGCTGAATATAAACATGGAACTGATCAGGTCGGCCAGGAAGATAAACGAGGCGACAGTCTTCGGCCTGGCAAAGAAGGTCCTCAATCGGCTTACATCTCTCGGGAAGAACATCTGCGCCTCTAAGATTTTTATTATGGGTTTTGCGTTTAAGGGGGAACCGGAGACCAGTGATATGAGATTTTCAACGACAATTGATCTGGTTAATTATCTGAAGCCCTTTTGTTCGAGACTTTACGGGTACGACGGGGTAGTGAGCAAGGAAATGATCGAGTCAACAGGTGTAAAAAGCTGTTCAATTGCCGAAGGGTTTGAAGGCGCGGACGTGGTCATTATCATGAACTCGCACGAAAATCACAGGAACCTTAATATTAAGAAGGTCACTGCCTCCTCCAGCAATCCTCTTATATTTATCGACTGCTGGAATTTGTATGACAGGCAGAGCATTGCAAAACATAAAAATATAATATACAGCAGTGTAGGTCTTTATTAAAAAAGGCCGCACAACAAGGCTTGTTTCTTAATAATAATGTTACAGACAGACAAAGAAAAAAAAATTCTGACATTAATTATGCCGGTTTACAATGAAGGGGACGCCATAATTCCCGTAATATCGACATTGTTTCTGACAGTTTATTATCCTCTTAAGATATTTGTAGTGCACGATTCCCCCAATGACATAACTGTAGCGACAGTGAAAAAACTGCAAAAGTATTTCAGAGACGTTTACCTTGTCCAGAATAAATGGGACAGGGGTGTGCTTAACGCCATAAAGACCGGTTTTCAGACCGCTGATACCCCGTACGTAGGTGTTTGGGTGGCTTATCACCTTGATCCCTTCGGAATTGTTAATGATATGATGATGAAACTGGAAAACGGGTCCGACCTTGTATCTGCAAATCGTTTTACGGTTGACAATACAAGAGCAAGGGGGAATACGATCAAAAAACTTTTATCTTACGGAGCTAATGTCATTTTGCACAAGATCATCGGGATGCCCATATCCGATATTACGACTTCAATAAAAATATATAGGAAAACCATGCTGGATACTCTGATGATTGAAACCGTCGTAAATGGCGGATGGGCCGTCAACTCGGAATTGGCCATCAAAGCCGCCATTAAAGGGTATCGTATGGATGAAATACCCCTCGAGAAGAAAAATATTACACTGGTTCACGGATTGACGAACTTTAAGGTCCTTAAACAACTCCCAACTTATTTCCAGTGGCTCTATTTAGGTTGGAAAAACCGGAAAACTATCAGATCACATCTGCGGTAACTGATTCCCGCATTTTTTTACTTCGTTAAAGTCTAATTTATTTACCAGTGACCGTATTTTTCCCGAATTCTCAAGGACTGATTCATAGTTGTCGAATTTGCGGTCAACTACATTATTTATAATGAGTTTATTGACGGTACTGCTATGGTGGATCATGTCTATATACAGATCAAGATCTGTGATGATGTCTTCAGATGCCTGCATGTCGATAATTTTTATATTGTCGCGTCCTTTTTAAAGGGAGGCTAAAGCATTTCTTGCGTCCAGGATCCTGTTCAGCCCTTTCTTTTCATTTTCAAATAAGTACCTTACAATCGAGTAAGGAGGCAATATCAAATCAATCTGAATATCCTTTCTCCTTTCCGCCAGTTCGGAAATCCTGTTCAGATTGATTGAGGCATTTAATTCATTGAAATTCGTCAATGGAACCAGTATGGGGTCGAGCACTTCGAAGTGCTGAGAAGACATTTTATTGTAATTTTCCATTATCTGCTTGCAGCCGGTTTTTGTATCCAGCGGCCATGTGTGGATATCGTCAAGATTAGTGGTTTTCATGTAAAACTTGATCCCGGAGAAACCGTTTATAATCGTCTGAATGCTGTGAGTCGTAACAGCATAGTTTATTAGATATTTAAGGTTCAGCTTGTTATGGTCATAAAGGAAAAAGGGATAATTATAAGATCGGATAGTAAATAACTCAGGATCAAGATCAACGTACATGGGATCAATGACCCAAATAATCCTTTTTGCATCAGGGTGGGTGTCAAAATACCGTGATAATATATAAGACTGCTCTAATAACGTCGCACCGTTCACCGTCAGCTTGACGGTTTTTTCATTCAGCAGAGCACTGACATCGGACGCACGGAAAATACCCGCCATTGAAGTGCCAATAATGGCGGTATTCATGCTGCGGGAATTTTTTATCAACCCGGGAATCAGGAATCTCTGATCTTCCGTGTAAAGAACGGGGAAAGGTCTTTTATCTCTCTGATAATAAAGAAGCGGATCAACCAGATAGTTTAGCGCCCCCGTAAGCAGAACGACGATCAGCAGTGATATCAGCAGATATTTAATATAATTTTTTTCCATTTTTAAAACTGGAAATACAGGAATTCGCTCGGTTTGCCTATTGCCATAACGGCCCATATGATCAGTAAACTCGTAAAAGCGGCATACGCAAACAACCTTATACCGGAGTGTTTGTCACCTGAAAATATTTTGCTGACATATTCCATAGAATTCGGCAGAAACAAAATAAGGGAAACCAATATAATCGTTGCCCACTTTGTGGTAAATACTATGCCGCTTTCCGTCCCTCCCGATATGTGTAATTTTTCCAGCAGCAGGGATAATGCCGGATGGACTTTATTAAATACAGTCGGGACATTAGCTCCATTAGTTCCAAACATTCCCTGGAGCATCCTTGCCGCCCCTTTAAGGGTTTGAGCGCGAAAAAACACCCATCCAATTATTACGGCTGACAGTGTTGTTATTAAGGATATCGTTCTGCCGAGGAAAGTTGTTCGGGACAGATCGTGCCCAAGACCCTTCTCCCTGAAGACTCTCCAAATATGGTTAATAACGAGGTATAGTCCATGTAAGGCCCCCCACAAAATAAAAGTCCAGCCTGCGCCGTGCCATAAGCCACCAAGCAGCATAGTTATCACTAAATTAGCTGCTGTTCTTGATGTCCCATACCTGTTCCCTCCCAAAGGAATATATAAATAGTCCCTGAAGAAACGGCTGAGTGTCATATGCCACCTACGCCAGAAATCGATAATATTTAATGACTTGTAGGGTGAATTGAAGTTGAGCGGTAATTTGATGCCGAATAATAAAGCGCTGCCTATAGCCATATCGGTATATCCGCTGAAATCAAAATAAATTTGGAGCGTATAAGCCAACGCTCCTCCCCAGGCATCAAAAAATGTAATAAGGGCTGATCCACTTTCCGCTGCCGCAAAGACAGGAGATGCATATTCAGCCACCCCGTCTGCCAAAATGACTTTCTTGAACAGACCCATGGCAATAATAGTAATTCCCACGGCAAAATTGTCGACATGGGGTTTATATATTGCTTTTTGTTTGAACTGGGGCATTATTTCCTTATGATGCAGGATCGGCCCTGCAAGCAGATGAGGAAAGAAAGTCACAAACAGGAAGAAGTGAAGAAAATTATGCTCGTGTACTTCACGCTTGTATGCGTCTACAAGATAAGCCATCTGCGTGAAAGTAAAAAATGAGATCCCAAGAGGTAGAATAATCTTTTCGATATGAAAGGCTGTTCCTAAAACCAGATTAAGGTTGTCAACAAAAAAATTGGCATATTTAAAATAACCGAGAAGTGCCAGATTAACAACTGCTCCTAATATAATCAGCCCCTTGCGGAAAATTTCAGTGCCCTGGCCGTTTCCGAGCTGAACACCTACAGCATAATTGAAGATCATTGATCCCACTATCAGGCTGACATAAACGGGGTTCCACCAGCCATAAAAAAATATCGAGACCCCCACAAGCCATGCAACAGCGGATTTGTGATTAATCTTGCTTCCCAGAAGAAAAAAAACGATAAGAGATACAGGAAGAAACAGGAAAATATACTCGTAAGAGTTAAATAACATATTTCATAGAGCTGATGACAAGCAATCGCTTTTTGGGCGTCATGAGAAACATGTGGCCACGTATTAAAAGAGAATTCAGCCTTAATTATACAAGTTAAATCAATATGATAACTATATACGGATAATCCGACATTGTATGTTGATGAAACCGCTAAAAGCCTTAATTTATATGTTACATAAAAATTGAGCTATATCCTTAGATTAATGGACATGAATATAATGAATTGTCTGAATCAAAGGGCAATTTATGAATAATAAATGATAAAATAACTTAATTCCGACTTCATGCTTATCTGGAAACCACGGATGAGCAAGTTAATAGTGACATGAATTCCGCAATAAAAGTATCAATTTTGATCAGGGCCAAGAATGAAGAGCGCCATATAGGGCAGACGCTGGATGTGCTTTTCTCGCAAACTTTTAAAAACATTGAAGTCATTGTCGTAGATTCAGGCTCAACCGACCGGACGCTCGAAATTGCGAGAAAATATCCTGTAACTATTTATGAAATAAAACCCGAGGAGTTTACCTGGGGTTATTCATTGAATTACGGTTTTCAGCGGGCAAAGGGGGAATACGTTGTTAACCTGAGCGCCCACGCCCTCCCCTTGTCTCCCGACTGGATTGAAACATTGATCGCCAATTTTGATGATGAAAAAGTTGCCGCTGTAATGAGTAAGAATTTGCCGTGTCCCGACTGTAATCCATTTGACAGAAGAGGTCTTCTGAAAAAATACAATATACCAAAGCAGGAAATAAAAGGTGGATATCCGTATATCTTTGCCAATTATTCCTCAATTATAAGAAGAAGTGTCTGGGAAAAAGTCCATTATGATGAAACATTAACTTATGCGGAAGACCATGACTGGGCCATCAAGGTTTCGGATTTGGGTTATAAAATAATTTATGAACCGTCAGCCGAGACCTATCACTCGCACAACGAGACCTTACAGCAGATTTATAAAAGGTCTTATGTTGAAGCATGCGCTCTAACGGTCCTTGAGTACAAAAAATTTACGCCTTTAAACATTCTGTTTGATTTAATTGCCGGTTCTGTCTATGACATGCTTTACGTAATTATCAAGGGCGACAACATAAAATGGTTTTTCTTTGCACCGTTAAGAAAAATTGCCATAAACTATGCAAGGTTCAAGGCCTCGCGTGCAGTCGACAGAGGCGAAGAAGCTATGAGGCTCTTTACAAATAAATGATATCAGCGGAAGTACATCATGGGGTATAACAGTCCCTGCAATAATGGTTAAGCTTCCCTTCCTTTATAGTCCTTCTTAATTCCTTGATTCTGTCCCCATTCCAAATTTCCTTAAAAGGGATATCCAGCACATTTCCAAAGTTAATTATATCGGGATCAGCCAGCAGACAGCAGGGCACCATTCGTCCATCAGTTGAAATAAAGCCTGCCTGCCAGGGCCATACGCACGGGTTCCCTGGAGTAAACCTGGTTTTCCGAACGTATACGAAATTCAGCCCTTTTTCTTCAGCCTTCTTCTGTGCTTCCTCAACAAGCTCCGCCACTGCTTTCCCCTGATTAGAGAGGGACTTCCTCCTGATTTTTTCCCGGAACTCGTCTTTGCCCCAATATGTCACATCCGGCTGCAGAGTCAATGAATCAACATTCAACTCAGCAGCCAGATCAACCATAAGGGGCAGTTCATGTATATTGTCTCCTATCCCTACCATCCACAAATCTATAAATGGCCTTCCCTTCTTCTTTCGTGCCGCGACCAGATTTCTGATTCCCTCGAGTGTTTTTTCAAAAACAGCGCCCACCCGGATATTTTCATATGTCTCTTTTGTCGCCCCATCAAGGGAAATATAAATTCTGCTGATACCGCTCTCGATGATTTTCCGGGCAATCTCCTTATTAATAAAGGTGGCATTTAACGTAGTTGTTACAGCGATATCATTTTGGCTTGCATAACTCACCATCCTGATAAAGTCTGGTGACAGAAGAGGTTCCCCCATACCCTGTATCGTGACTCTTAATAATGTAGGAACACTATCAATGATCTTCACGAAGCTCTCGAAAGTCATGTTTTTGATTTCTCTTTTGTCTCTGATTTTGTTCGAATGGCACATTACACACCTTAAATTGCACGAGACTGTCGGCTCTATATCTAACGTCCAGGGAAGAAATGGATTATGGACCGGTTGAAAGCGATTGGAATACAGCCTTACACCTAACATATTTAACAGGCGCAAAGGGTGTTTTAATCCTTTCAGCAGGAAAGGATAATTTGTCTCGAATTTCTGCCGGAATTTTTTTTTACCCCAGGCCAGTTCCATGGGTGTGTTCTCCTGTTGACCTTGATCCCGCCCGATTTCAGTTATTAATGCAGTAAGTTGAAAATCTTTTAAGATCGGCCGTCATTTATTGCGTGCCGTGAATTTTACGGCCGGTATCAACTAAGCCAAGATATTAAGGGTTTTATTATCACATATAAAACTAATGCTTCCGTAGAACAGATCTAACGATGAATAATTTTAAACAGTCTTATCAAATATCCTGTTTTATCTTCATAGAATAACTTGACGTCATCCGAATATTTATCCATTTCGAGAAGTTCCCTGTAGAAGTCCCACTTACTCAAGAACCTCTCATCAATAACAATATAGTCGACTTTATATAATTTCGCAAAATTTATGACATCAGTACTGTCAGCATATGGCAGCATCGTAAACCTTGCATCGCTGAAATAGCTTACATAAGGTTTTGCGGACATGACATTGATCTTCTCATATCCTGCCGGATCATGTTCCTTCAGGTAAATGCCTGCCCTGTCATGTTCAACAGACCTCGGCACCTTATCAAAGCTCGAATACTTCAGGTAAGATAAGCTGCTTAAGACAAGGATGACGATTATTAATGACTTAATATGTTGTACTAAAAAAGGAGCAGCCCTGTTCTTTTCCAGACCATAATAACTGATTATGTCTGACATTACCTGCCGGGCACTGGAATATCCTCCGGATGAAAAATAAATGAGAAATACGATAATAAGAAGTGTCTGCTTTTCGATTATGATAAACATCGGATACATGAGGAAAAAAAAGAACGGAAGAATGATAAATATCAGACGGCCCCTGTTTTTGAACAATTCCCGGTTAAAGAACGCGAACAGAAACGGCAAGGCGATCGGGACAAGAAGTTTATTGAGGGTTTTGATTTCCCGCAGCACGTTTTTCTGATACCTGCTCAGGAATTTACCGGGGTTTTTAAAAAGGTAATCCTTCAATGAACGGTTTTCTTTCCTGTTCCATCCCTGCAACTCACTTTTGTCCTTAGTCAAGGCAAACGCGGCCCTGTCATAAAGGTTTTCCGGGGCATTTACTACCTCATGATATTCTTTTTCGTCACTGAGTTCACCGAGAAGTATGCTGATATTGGCCTTTCCAGTCGGGCTGAACTTCCCCGTGTAATTTTTCAGAAACAGCATATAAGGCGAAATAATAACTCCGAATATAAGAAAAATGAGGGCGACTTTCAGCAGGTATTTGCGGTCAAAAAATTGTTTTTCACTGAACACGCCGAATACCTGCAATAGAGGTAAAAGTAAAAGAAACTGCCCTTCCGGCCTCGTAAGATAAGCGGCCGCTACGAATATCCCGAACAGGACTATCGTCACAAAGTTATTATTTCTGAGTGACACGAAGAACAGATAAATCGACAATAGAAGAAAAAAGAAAAACAGGGCTTCGGAGTATATGTCCACTGAAATTATCAATATAACAGGGTAGACCGCATAAGCAAACGCTGCAAACAGACCGGCTTCCCTGTTGTACAGTTCTTTGCCGATAAGATAAGAAAGAAAAATAGTCGTCCAACTCGCGATGAATGATACGACTTTGGCAGAAATGAACAGATCGTTGACCAGCAGATTAAGCAGGCCTATAAACAGCGGATAGCCGGGCGGGAAGAAAACGCCCATATTGTAGTTTTCGCCGAAGGTATATCTGCCGTACTCGACGAGGTTTTTCCCCAGACGCGTGAAGGCAACGGTGTCCAATGCAAAGGCCGGGTCATCGAATTTAATAACTCTTACTATTATTCCAACAACTGCGATAACGAATAAGAATTTATGTTCTTTTTCTATTTTCATAAAAAATAATCGATACTCGCCCTGACAACCGCTCACTCCTGATTCAATATACTGTATTATGGGGCAATGGTTTCGTCCGGGATGTTATTTATCATCAAGCATTCTGATAAATAAATTCAAATGGTTAAGTGCTGTTAACAAGCCAGTGTTTGATATAAATATTAAAATATGCCGCCGGCAATCACGGCCGCATAAAACCGGCAGCTCCGATGAGTCAATCGACCGGTTTTACATTTCTGTTTGAGCAGACAACACCATAAGCATCAGCACACAATGTGCACTCCCTGGGGATCACCTTGTTTTGCAGCATGGTTCTGAACCTGACACTTTTTTCACCCTTCCAGATAGTCAAGGGATCGTCCGTAAATATATTGCCGAAAATAACAGGTTCAGCGTCGCATGTTTTAGAAAATAATTCAAAAGGTGTCTGTCGGGCCAGGATAATGCAGGGGCATACATTGCCCTTTTCATCGATAGTCATTATAGACGTATATCCGCATCCCTGAGGCTCAGCCTTAAGCGAAGGGAATTCAATATTAATGTTGTTTTTCTTTGCTGACTCATAGGCACGCTGGAATATCTTCTGTACTTCCGGGTTCCCCTGCCTGGAATACAGATATAAATCAGCATTGTCAGGCAAAAAACTTAAGAATCCATTGACCAGTATTCTGTCGACTCCCAGCTGTTTTACAAAGTCGACATACTCCACAAGCTCATGTATGTTGTTTTTTGTCGATACAAAGACAACGCCGAGTTCAACTTTGTCTTTGCAAATTTTTTTGACAAGGGAAATATTGTTTACGACTCTATTGAAGTTTGTATTAGTTTTGAAAGATTCCACGGTCTCAGCTCTGCAGCCGTCTAAAGAAACCGTTATCGTCGGCACATTCCTTGCCAACAGCTCTTTAATGTTTTTTTCGTTTAATAGCATCCCGTTGGACAAAATATTATATTCAATGTTTTTATTGTGGCCGGACACATAATCCATCATCTTGAAGATGTCTTTATGAAACAGGGGCTCTATTGTGGAAAACTGAAAGTAAATGGCCTTCTTTATAAGTGGAGAAATCCGGTCTATTATCCTGGTGAAATGGCTGAATTCCATGAACTCCGGATTGACATCCTTTATTAAGTCTCCGTGATAAGTTACCCGGCAGTGCTTGCACTTTAAATTGCATTTCGTCATTATTTCCACGCAGATCGTGCATGGATAAGAAGTTCTTACTGTTTTAGCGTACGCTAATTCCAGAAACTTTCTAACGCCTACTTTCTTCAGCCGGTCCCTGTAATAAGATAATTCTTTCATCCGTTATCTGCTCATCGCAACTAAAATGTTTTTAGCTTTTATTGCCATTGAAACCGGAACAAAAAAATAATTAAATCTATTTATTATAAATTAAAACCGTTCAACAATGCATTCTTTATTAAGTGTTTCATCGTTTTCCGGCAAGCAGCAGGCGCCAGGGAATGTCGTGATTGGCGATGGTCTTCCAAATGTAAACTGCAAGCGAAATGCCTAAAAGCAGGTGTGGACCTGAATCGAAATTTATGTAATACATGATCACATAAGTAGTCGCGATTGTGCCGATAAACACCAGGTCGAATTTTATACCCTTGGCTATCGTTATCAGTGACAGGCGTCTGTATATTACATAAATACATATGACATCAATTATAATAATGCAAAAGGCGGACGATAAGGCCGCGCCGATCATGCCTAACCGCGGGACCAGGATGACATTTAAAAAGACATTCAAAATCCCCCCGGCAATATTAACTTTCATGAAAAACTTGTGTCCTCCGGTCATCTGAAGTATTACCCCCGTGAGTCCGGACCCTGCCTTGACCATCTGGCATAATGTCAGTATCAGCAATACATAATACCCGGCTGCAAACTCGGGTTTGTAAAAATATTTAAGGATATACTCCCCCTCGATAGAGAGTATCAGTATGATCGGCATCGCTGTGCTGAGTATCCACCGGGTACTTTCACTGACGACTTTTTTAAGTTCACCGGTGTCCCCCGAAGAATGTATGGACGAGATCAGCGGGGGTATGATGGATGAGAATGCCATCATCGGGAAATAAACGAGAAGAACAAGTTTGGCGGCTACTCCGTATATGCCGACGGTCTCTGTTGAAGTATACATGCCGAGGATCCATATATCGGCCTGCGTATAGAGCATAGCACCCATACTTGTGAAGATAACGGAATAGGCAACTTCCAGAATTTTCATCTTGTCACATTGCTTTTTAGCGGCGCGTATTCTCTTTGCTTTGCTCAGTAAAAACTTGACCGATACGATCATCGAAAGCATTTCTCCGAAAACAAAAGCGACTATCGCGTATAACGTGGAAATGTCCTGGAGAATTAATATTAAAAAGATCACTATCCTGAAAAAAGGTGATATAAAAGATTCGGAAATCAATGACCGGAAGGTATCTTTATAGCCCCTTAATATCCCGCCGATCACGTCTCTTAGCGCCCATGCCGGGATAGCGATTACCGCGACAGGCATTAATTTTAACAGACCTTCGGAATGAAACATATTTATAGCAATAAATTTTGAAAAAGCGAGT
This sequence comes from Nitrospirota bacterium, assembly GCA_040756635.1. GTDB lineage: Bacteria > Nitrospirota > Thermodesulfovibrionia > UBA6902 > UBA6902 > UBA6902. Next base: position 1,737 of record JBFLYJ010000025.1, on the reverse strand, counting down.
ATCACAAGCATAAACGTCACGGAGATCAGGAGGCAGAATTTTATCGCGAATGAGATCGTCCCTTTTAAGTAATCACCGTCATTTCGGTCGATATAGAGAGGGATGAACTTCATCATGGTTTCTTCCATCCCGAACTTTGCGATCTGGATGGATATCCTTACCACTGTTACGGCAAGTACGACTTCACCAAGTCCCCCGGCACCCAGAATTTTGGCCAGAATTACCTGGTTTAGAAATCCAAGGACGGTACCTGATATCTTCAGAATAAATGCGATGGCACCGCCCTTCGCTCCTTCTGCCAGGTTATCGGTGCTGTTTTTTCCCGTCTCTGAAATGTTCTCTGCCATATAATCTAGTTTCGAACTCTTTTGAGCAAAATGAAATTCAGCTTTCTGAGGGGACCTGAAAGTCGAACTCCGCCGTTGCGGGGTTTTTGATGAGCTTTTTCAGCCTGACCGAAAAAGTAAAATCATCCATATGTATTTTCAGCAGTGCCGGGTACCAGAAGCCCCCGTTATTAACAGGCTCATGATACACGACATCGATATATTTGTTTAATGTCCTTATCTCCTGTCTCAGGGGCATAAGAGTTGCCATGTCAAGACGGATCTCTCTGTCTTCCGTTCTTATAACGTACGTGTCCCCCTCCACGGACATTTCACCCGCCCTGTATCCGTCCCACCAGAAGATCGCATTGTACAGCTCCTTCCCCAGTTTTTTCAGATTGGCGTCATTTTTCCCTGAGAGCACGTAAAGAGAGTCATCCCTGATGACAAAATCTTTTACCAGAATGCCAAGTTGATACATCCGCATGTGGACCCAGCCGGGCTTCTTTATAAGGAGAGACGCATTGATGAAAGAATAAGGCTCGTTGTTCTTTTCAATATTTATATCAGTAATAGCTTTAAGTATGTCTATGTCGCTTGCGGCCTTGGAGATGACTTCATCAATCGATAGCTTTCGTTCCTCATAAAGAGGGGGCGGCACAGGTCCGGGTTTGGGGGCGCATGCGATCAGGGCGAAAAGCAGACTAAAACAAAAGTATCTGAACGGCTTCTTCGACATTCTTGACTCCTATGATTTCAATATCGCTGCCTTTAATCCTCGTGTTATTGCCGGCGGGGACAATCCCTTTTTTAAAACCGAGCTTGGCGGCCTCTTTTATTCTGATCTCAGCCTGGCTGACGGCCCGTATTTCACCCGACAGGCCCACTTCCCCGAAGGTAAGGGTCCCTGCCTCGATGGTCTTGTTTTTAAAGGACGACGCGATTGCCGCAGCTATTCCCATGTCAACGGCAGGCTCATCTATCTTCAGTCCGCCGACTACGTTCACATAAATATCCATTCCCCCGAGGTGGAGCCCGAGCCTCTTGTCAAGGACCGCAACGAGCAGATTGATCCTGTTGTAATCCACCCCGATCGCCGTCCTGCGCGGCACCCCGAAGCTTGACGCGGTGACAAGCGCCTGAACTTCAACCAGCAGGGGCCTTGTGCCTTCAAGGCTTACCGTAACGACCGATCCCGGCACGTTCTCCGGCCTTTCAGAGAGAAAAAGCTCCGAGGGATTGTCGACCTCCTTCAGACCGGACCCCTGCATTTCGAACACCCCGATCTCATTTGTGGAACCGAAGCGGTTCTTGACGGCCCTCAGTATCCGGAAAGGATTGCCTTTGTCCCCCTCAAAATAAAGCACGGTATCGACAATATGCTCCAGTACCTTGGGGCCGGCTATCGCTC
>JBFLYJ010000249.1:0-5316 GCA_040756635.1 Nitrospirota bacterium | reverse complement strand
ATAAGCGAGTGCTCCGGACGCAGGGGACTTATCAAGCACAATGGTCTTGAGCCCGTACCGAGACGCGTATTGTGCGGCGCTCAGACCCGCGGGGCCTCCCCCGATTATAATTACATCATAGAGATTGTCCAATTAGACTTCCACCCATTGATATTTGTAAGTGTACGCCGCCATTTTCTTTCGTATAATAATATCAGCTTTTTTTGATTGATGCACTATTTCTCTTCAATATTCTTATATCTTGTTGTGACTTTTTTTACCGGACCGAGGATTATGGATTATTATGACCTGGCTCATACCCAAATATGTTGTATTAATGCAAAATGTAGACATCAAAGATAAGGCGGTCAAATCTGAAGCAACAGGCAAGAGGTGAAAGACATGAAGAAACCTGTCATTGACTATGATCTCTGCATCGGCTGCGGCTCATGTGTCGAAATATGTCCCGAAGTGTTTGAACTCCGGGATGAGGAAGGCAAGGCCTACGTTATTGCCGACGACAAGTGCAATACTTGTGATTGTGAGGAAGCAGCCGGTATATGTCCGGTGGAAGCGATATCATTATCAGAGGAATAGATAATTACATTAATCTGTCACCTCATATATAAGAGGAGGAATATATGGAGATACTGGATCTGAAAAAATTAATAAAATTTTATCCGAATAAAATATCGAGGGAAATGCTGACCGATAAACCGGAGATGAGGGTTGCGCTTATGTGTCTCGAACCCGGGCAGAAGCTGGACCCTCACAAAGCGCCGATGAGGCTGTTAATGTACGTCGTTCAGGGGAAGGGCACTTTCACGGTCGGAGAGGATATTATAGAGGCCGACGAAAGGACGTGCCTGCCGTGCGACCCGATGGTCTCTCATGGATTTAAGGCGGACAAGGGAGAAAGGCTTGTCGTTATGGCAATTGTAACCCCGGTCGATTAGTAGAAAAATTATGCTCTAATTGATTAGAGTTTTTTATAAGCGGATTAGACCATTATGCAATGTACCGTGATGTGATATTATACTAGTGATAATCTTGAAGTCTTTCTGAAAAACCATTTAACAAATAGCGTCTGATTCTTCAGACCAAACTATTATCCGGGAGGAACTTATGAAACCAGTAATTGATTATGATGCATGCACGGGTTGTGCCACATGTGTTGAACTCTGTCCTGAGGTATTCGAACTCGGGGGTGATGAAAAGGCATTCGTAAAAGCGGAAGACAAGTGTGATACATGTGACTGCCAGGAAGCCGCAGATACATGCCCATCCGAGGCGATAACTATTTCTTAATTAAAGAAAACACCAGATAATGTTCACAAATTGAGGCCGGCAGACGGTAATCTTCTGCCGGCCGAATTTTTTATACGAAGCCGGGAAGACTGTTCAGGCGAGGGTTGAGCGCCTAATTGAACAACGCCGGATGTAGTTGCGCGCCCTACGTCTAATTGAAAATGAATTTCAATTTCCTTGACAAATAAGGAAGAGAACAGATAAAATTCAATGTATGAAGATATCCGGGAGACGAACAGCTGAAGGGACAAAGGGAATAAAGCAGAAGAAAGAGAGATTAAAAAGCTTTCTTAAAGAGAAAGGTTTGAAATCGACCCGCCAGAGGGACCTGATTTCCTCGGAATTTCTCGCGATGGGAAACCATGTCACTGCGGAAGAACTCTACAGGGAAATCAATAAGAAATACAGTGACATCGGATTCACGACCGTTTACCGTACGCTTAAACTCCTTAATAAATCAGGTCTTGCAGCCGAGAGGGTCTTCGCGGACAATCTTACGAGATATGAACCATTAACAGCAGAGGAGCATCATGACCATCTTATTTGTATGAAATGCGGGGCGATAACCGAATTCCAGGATCTGAAAATCGAGAGACTGCAGGAGCGGGTTGCCGAAGAATTCGGCTTTCTCGCGGTGTCGCACAAAATGGAGCTTTACGGATACTGCAATAAATGCAGGGACCATGCCTAGTCCATAAAATCCCCTTTAATAGAGCTTCGATGTTTCTTAAAAAAGATATTCTGAAATCTTATATCCATAGGATAATCCATTGACATCAGGTGACAATAAACGATGCACGACCATGGCCATAAGCAAAACGACATAAAGAACGACGCCCCGGCAGTATGTCTTGTAGGAAGCCCGAATGTCGGCAAGAGCGCCATTTTCGGCTTGCTGACAGGCCGGTACGTTACGGTATCAAATTATCCCGGCACTACCGTTGAAATAACGAGGGGCGAAGCCTATATTCAGAAGAAGAAATATCAGATAATTGATACCCCCGGGGTCAACAGTCTTGTCCCCATGAGTGAAGATGAAAAAGTCACCCGGGACATCCTTTTGCAGAAAAAGTCGGACAGTGTGGTCCATGTCGCCGACTCAAAGAACATGAAAAGGTCCCTTTTTATAACCATCCAGCTTATTGAAATGGGTCTTCCTCTCGTGATTGACCTGAACATGAGAGATGAAGCATCAAACCGGGGAATAGATATTGACGAAAGTGAACTGAGTAATATATTCGGACTGGATGTGGTCTCAACCATAGCTGTTCAGAAGAAGGGCATAAATGTATTGAAGAAGACCGCTGTAAAGCCGAGGATGTCTCACTACAGATTTGATTATGATCCTCAGCTTGAGGAATATATATCCAAGATCGAACCGCTCATGCCTGAATCACATATTTCCCGGCGGTCGGTCGCTCTTATGGTACTTTCCGGAGACAGAACTCTGAAGGGATGGCTTTTAGATAATCTGAGCAGGGAGAAGATCAAAGTTGTCGAATCATATGTAAATGAGGCTGCAAGTAAATATTCAGAGCCACTGAGCTATGTGATCAGTCAGCAGAGACTCAAGGCTGTTGAGGAGATAAGTTCCCGGATCATTAAAAGGACGGCCCCACAACGAAAGAGAGTGTCGCTTTTTTTTGAGGAAGTCACGACACACCCTGCGTGGGGTTTCCCGTTTCTTTTGATAGTTCTTTATATCCTGTATCAGTTTGTCGGCAGTTTCGGTGCCGGTACACTTGTAGATTTTTTTGAGGATGTTGTTTTCGGCCAATACCTGAATCCTTGGGCAGTAAAGATAGTGATGGCGGTGGTGCCGGTCAGGTTGCTGCAGGATCTGCTGATAGGTCCCTATGGCATAATAACAATGGCGCTTACATATGCCATAGCCATAATCCTCCCCATTACGGCTACGTTCTTTATAGCATTTTCAATAATGGAGGACTCAGGATATTTGCCGCGTCTTGCGGCCATGTTGAATAAAGTATTCAGGATTATGGGGCTTAACGGCAAAGCAGTACTTCCCATGGTATTGGGACTTGGGTGCGATACGATGGCTACACTTACAACAAGAATCCTGGATACCCCCAAGGAAAGACTGATCGTCATTATCTTGCTTGCCCTCGGGGTGCCATGTTCCGCCCAGCTCGGCGTCATACTCGGTATGTTCGGTAAACAGCCTGTCAGTGCTGTGTTAATATGGGCAGGTTCTCTTGTCGCAGTCACAGTTTTTGTAGGATTTATCTCCGCGAAACTGATACCAGGGCAGAGGGCCGATTTCATACTTGAACTGCCGCCTTTAAGACTCCCGCAATTCTCCAATGTATTAATAAAGACATTATGGCGGATTGAATGGTATCTGAAAGAAGCTGTCCCTCTCTTCATTCTGGGTACGTTGATATTGTTTGTCGCAGATAAACTGATGCTCCTTCCATTGGCCCAGAAAATGGCGTCTCCGGTGGTTGTTACTGTTTTAGGTCTGCCGGCCGAAGCGGCAGAATCGTTTATCATGGGATTTCTGAGGCGTGATTACGGGGCTGCGGGACTTTTCAACTTGCAGGAGCAGGGACTTCTTAACACAGAGCAGGTAGTAGTGAGTCTGGTCACGATAACATTGTTCATCCCATGCATCGCTAATCTATTTATGATTATAAAGGAGAAAGGACTGAAAGTTGCGGTGCTGACCGCTGCCTTTATTTTCCCGTTTTCGATATTGGTCGGCGGAGTGCTCCATCGCGGACTTTTGATGCTGAAAATATTCGAATAATGTAGAATATTACCTGGTGTACATGGAGTGTCGGTCTCCGATCTAAAGTGTGTTTTTAGTTAACATGGAATCCGGCAATTCAGAGTATGAACTTATCCGCTCGTCTGCCGGATTCATTACTTTAAACGGAAAGGTATTCATTGCTGCCAGAAAAAAGAATGCATGTGGTCGATAAAAAAGACGTGAGTTCTGTATGGACTGTTATATGCTGGCTGCTTACCATTGGTTATATGGGACTGATTTTTTATCTTTCATCCAAGAATAATCTGCATCTGCCTGCACTGCCGAAGAATTTTGATAAAGTCATTCATATGTGCGCTTATATCCCTCTTGCTTATCTGCTTTACCTCTCATTAAAGAAGACCGGGATAAGCAAGTATATTTTTGTACTGGCCGTTATCTTTGGGATAACGTACGGAATAACGGATGAATTTCATCAGTCTTTTGTGCCTGGCAGGGACGCATCAGTCGGGGATTTGCTGGCTGATACAGTAGGGGCTTTCTTAGGTGGTCTTGCTGCTCGCATTACTGTAACCTGATTTGGTCCTGTTTATCTTGTTATGGCAGGAATAACAGGGCCGCCTCTGGCCTTTTCAACCCTCTCCTCAGGGTCATGATAATATTTAAATCTGAATAACGCGTCAAGCCCGTGGCAGTCAACACACAGCAAATCATAAGTCTGGTGCCTTAGGAAGCTGTTGTTTGATGTGCCCTCAACATTGGTCCCTTTCCCTTTAACAAAAAATCTCGGGTCCCATTGATGAACAGCATGGCAGGAAGGACATGAAATGTTTCCGACAGATGTCCCTATTCCCGTGCCCTTGTCAAATATCGGAAAGTAGTTCGGTGTGCCTTTGATATCTCTTCCCGCATTTGTGATAAGCATGTTGTCAGGATGGGTGTCTATCTGGGGTATCTTTGCTTTGGCAACCCCGCTGTCCGAGTGGCAGGTATTACACATCATGTCCATAATGCTCGCTCCATCTCCAAAGCCCTGCGCCCATAATTTGATTTTATTTTTCCCGTTATGCACAAGATGACATACGCCGCATGTCCCTGATTCCGCGGGTGTCTCCCCGATGATATTTTTTTCGTTCGGGGCCGTTACCAGCAGGTCATGGTCGGTTTTGTCGACATAGGACTGGTCACGGTGGCAATTTTCGCACAGCTTCGGGGCAGGAGAGTTCTCTAATCTTAAAAAGCTGTTTTGAGAATTACCTTCATCCTTGAAATGCTCTCCCTGAATAATTTTCGTGGGG
>JBFLYJ010000248.1:0-5333 GCA_040756635.1 Nitrospirota bacterium | reverse complement strand
AGATCATATAGATCCCATAGCAATAAACACTCTGCAACAGATTAAAATCAATACCGAACGCCCGCAACAGCAAATGGATTGAAACGCTTCCTACAGTCATCATCACTACCGAGTACAAGAGTGTCACTTTAAATGTGTTGTTTTTCCGCTGCTCTTCAGAAACCTCTATAAGCGACAGTAACTTTTCATACACTTTCTCCTTAAAAGAATCCATCCCCGGCAGTCTTCGTATAAGTTTCAGTATAACCTCCTCCGTTAAGCGCAAGAAAGCAAGCGACGATAATAAAAACAGTGTGCCGGCAATCCATATGCCGGCTTCGCGGTATGGAGTACCGTCGCTTATACATAAAGCACTTACAAAAAACAGTAATGACATCGCAAACAAATCCATCAGCCGGCTCAAAAGGAGAATCCTTAGTGAAGTCAGCAGATTAAAATCAGAGAAACGTTTTATTACGTATGCCGTCGCGGCCTCTCCTGCCCCGCCAGGGAGGGTAGCGGTTACAACATTATAAAACGCGGTTATGTTCCACCAGTGTACAACTCTTTTCTCCGTATGATCCAGCTGGTTAAAGCGTATAGCCCGTATGTAATTTGAAAACATAAAGACAGTGAATGCAATGACCAAACCTGTCATATCGAGCCGGCCGGTTATCTTAGAAAACTGATCCCATTCAACCCGGGACAGCAAAATCCATACAAAAACCATTGAAAACAACAGCGCCAGCAATAACTTTTTTTTCACTTTCATATCCTTGCCTTGACAGGGAAATGCAGGTTGTCTTTTCTTTATTATTTGCCGCACAAACAGGTGTAACGGCTGTTTTTTATTATAAAACATAATGTTATAATTAGCATTGAAACAGTTTTTCGGAGGCGCGTGCATTGGCATTTTCACTGGATATCAGAGGAGACAAAGCTCACCATCTTCCACTGCTTGTCATAATTTACATAGCTTCCCATTTTCCTTTTGTATTAAGCGGATTCGGCGAAATTGATGCTACAAAAATTGCTGTCAGTGTTATCGATATTATTAATCACGGCCCTCATGCCGCTTTTGCTAACTATTATTTTACGGACGTGGTCCCTTTGTACATTGCATATTTGAAACTATGCATGAAGTTGGTGAATTATGATTATTCGTATTTGCCGCTTGTAATGAATTACACGAATGCCGTAGCTGGAACTCTGACCGTGATACCGGCATATCTGCTGATCAGGCGTTTGTGGAATAATTCCATTATTGCCTTTTGTACGGTTTTCGTATTAATTTTTTCGCCTTCTTATTATCAGGCGGGCCTCATGGGGTTCCCTCATCTAATATCTCTCTTCTTTCTGCTCGTATCATTGAATTTTTATCTCGCTGCAATCGATCATATACACAAGAGAACAGCATATCTTTTTATGGTATTTTCAGCGGTATTTTTGACAGTTGCCTTCCTTTTTAAATCGGATATAGTCCTTGTCTCAGGTATTTATATAGGTCTGCTTTTCGTGAGAATCGTCAAGGATAAAGATAAAATAGCAGGGGGGCTGTTGATCATTATAATATCCAGCCTCATGTTTATTGTTTGCAGAGGCATGATATTGGGAACAACCGGTGGGACGACAATGTCCGGGGAGGGGTTGTCAAAATGGTATGAATATTCCATATCCATACCACATACCCCAAGACATTTTATCAGGCAGGCCGCACCCATTGTTTATGGCGCAGGCATAGTGACTTCCTGCCTTGGGTCTGTTTTGTTGGTATATTTTCTCTTAAACAAAAGACTGGACATCCTGGCCTTTATTGTCTCATGGGCAGCCGTACCAACGCTCTTCTGGCTGGTATTGATAGGCAATAACGCCAGACACAACATGTTTTCAGTTCTACCTCTTATAGCGATAATAATCGTTTTTTTTCATGAAAAGCTCCCCAGATACACAATCGTGCTATCATTATTTCTAGTTTTAGCCAATTATTTTATAACTGCACCTTCATATTCAATATTAAAACCCAGCGGGAACTTGTTGCAAAGCAATCTGCTGCTTGAGGAAAGAATGCAGATGTTTCGTTCCCGTGCAAGGGAAATATCGTCTATGCCTGAAAAGAAAATAGCGGTCCTCGGCACTTTTCACAATGCCCATGTTGTTTATGACCTCATGATCTCCTCTCCCTCTTATGAGGCGGTCAAGATCGGAAGAGAACATTATAAGATGCTAATCGGGGACAGGGAATATATGTTTTTCTATTTTGTTGTTATTAAGCCTGAAGATATTGAAAAGGGCGCTTCAGAGCTGACAAAGGAATATAATCTAAGCGATTATGTGTTTGTCTCGGCAAGTTATGACCTGCAGTCGCTTGACGCACTCGGACTTAAGACCAAAAAGATAGATATTATAAAAAGAGCTGAGCTATGAATGGAGGATAATAAGATAATAAGGTAAAGTTTACTTTTTTGCGCTCCACATCCGTTTTACTCTTCTAAGGATATTTAACAGATGTTCAAAAGACTGGATCTCAGCTATCAGGCCAAAAAGGATTTTGGGCCTGAAATAAAACTCAAAATACGCCTTTCTTAGAAGCTTCTGTAGTTCGTCCTCTGTAAGATTATCAGGAACATAATTTATCTGGTTCAGGACGACACTGCTCGAATCCTTTATTTTCAGTTTGCCTTCTTGTTTCAATGTTTCCGTCATTTCACTGCCCGGTACCGGGATCCATATAGTAAACTGTGCCCTTTTAAGAGGAAGCTCCTTCGCGAGTTTAATGGTCTTTAAAATATCATCCCTGTCTTCAGCAGGATACCCCATTATAAAAAACCCGGTCATTCTGATCTTGGTAACACGCGCGACCAGCTCAACCTTTTCCTTTACCTTTTCAAGGTTCTGGTTCCTTTTCATGTGGTCGACTATCCGCTGGGAACCGGACTCAATTGCCATCCCTATCGAATAGCAGCCTGCTCTTTCCAGCAACTTCAGTAGTTCTTCGTCAAGGGACTCGACTCGCACTCCGTTTGGGAATGTAATATTGATTTTCCATCCCCTGTTTATGATCTCTTCACAGACCGCTGTGGCCAGAGACCGTCTGGATGTAAAAGTGTCGTCTATGATCTGGTATTCCTTGACGCCGTACTTATGATAAAGAAGATCCAGTTCCTCGATTATCGATTCCTTGCTTCTGGCCCTCATCCCCCTGCCCATAATAAGCTTGTTCGCACAGTAAGTGCATTGGTGAGGGCATCCCCGGGAACAGGAAATAGTCGCAAGCGGAAAGGATTTTACAAAAGCACCGATAGGAGCGTTCGGGTATTCGTTGGGGTTGATCAGGTCCCAGCTGGGCAGCCCCAAAGATGTAACGTCTTTAATCGGCGAAAGCTCATTTCGCATTATCCTGCCGTCTTCCCTCCAGATTAGATGGTGTATATCTTTATACTCGCACTCCTGAGCCCCGGATATTTTCTTAAGAAGCTGCGGCAGACCGATCTCGGCCTCTCCTCTGAACGCAAAATCAGCATCAAGATCGGTCAGCGCATGTTCGGAATCCCCTGAAACATGCGCACCACCTATTATTCTAAGTATCTTGGGATTAAGCGACTTAATCTTGAGCAATGCATCTTGCGCCTCATTTACGCTACACGTATATACCTGGATTCCCACAGCGTCATAATCCTGCTTTTTCAGCCGGTCATCCAGTTTTTTTGCGGTCATGTTTTTTTTCATCCCGTCCCAGACATCTACTATAAAACCATTTTTTCTGAGCGCAGTAGCCAGATACCCCAATCCGAGATTAGGAGTGGCGGCAAACATTCCCCGTTCACTGGTTATTGGATTTACTAAGAGAACTTTCATGTTTTTTTCATTGAAGACATTCAAGTAGATTTTTTAATATAACAAATTGTGCTGAATTTTTGCTTAAACGGGAACATAATTTTTAAACCACGCTTTAAAAACTAATGCTTGGTGGAATACATTTTTATATCATAAATATAAGTATCTTTATCCGACGCTGAACTACCATCCATAATAAATTGTAACGTATAGTCTTTCATAGTTGCTTCCAATGTCTTAAAAATATAAGTATACGTTTCATAATTATATGGACCATTAATCTTTGCTGATGAAAGCAGTTTCCCCGGATATAGATCACATTTAATTTTATCAAATCCCTCAGCTATAAATGATACGGTAATATAATTTGATTTTTTATCAATAGTTATTCCATCGGACTTCAATAAAACAGCAGACGAGGGGACCCCTTTTTTAAATCGATATTGCAGCCTGTTATCCAAATAAAGCTTGTCTACATATCTATTATTTTCATAAGAAAAGGTAAGAGGATGGATATTATGTGATTCCATAATGGTAAGGGCATCATGTATAAAACCGTATCTGTCCGGCAACAATCCTTCGTTCGCTTCCAGGATAATCACGTCATTCCTAAAAACATCTTTATTCCAATCCAGCTTTCCTATGTCGCCACTTTTACCATCTGTACAATTTGCATAAGAATAATAGTAATAATATCTGCATAACTTATTTGTAATACTATAGTCGATGAATAACTCGGCTATCAGTTCTGAAAAGCTACTGCCGATAATTAATACATTAGGCTTAAATTCGTTCTTACTTATTATTCTTTGCAATCGTGGATGTGGATATTTTTCTTTTATCGGCGTAGACCAAATATTCAATAGCATGGCGAGATCGTTTTCCTTGCCTTTGGAATAATCGTCTAAATCGACAAGACTAAGGTCGATCTTGGTCAGATTTTTTTTACTAAGACTCTCTGCTTTCTCCAGTATGTTATTGATAACCATTGATGCCCCATAATGGTTCCAATGAATCCCCCCCTTCGCAAACAGGGCGTATTCCGCGTTTTTCTTACGGGCCATAAATATTTCATGTCCGTCTATATAATTAACATTATATTTGTCCATAAGCGTCACTATGCTCTTATAACCTAAATTAAGTTCGGTTTCTGATGTCATAAATTCATCGGGAATACCTTCAGGATATATAGATGCTTTGTTTGCACTAATCAAGAATAAAAAAATCACCCCTTTCTCATAAAATAATTCCTGCGCTTTCTTAAGTTCCTTAATGCTGTCTTCCATCTGCGAGTAATTGATGCTTTGCTTCTTGGAATAATAGACATTTATATAATCTGAAATATAAAGCTGATTGTTTTTACCAAAGATAACATCTGTGTTAGGAGAAGTGGTAAAAAAACTGTAGTAAAATTGATTGTATGTTTTGATGAAAAATGGTCTGAACCCGATGTGCTGATTAAAGTATTTTGTAAAATTATCTTGGAATGAACCATTAATGATATTCTGATAACTAAGGCG
>JBFLYJ010000247.1:0-5368 GCA_040756635.1 Nitrospirota bacterium | reverse complement strand
CGCACAGCCCAGTCAATAGCGCCAACCCAGTATATATTCGGTTTTATTTCTACTGTTTTCACAAATTCCTCCTGTAAATAAAATTACGATGATTGTATCAGTAAACAGAATGTCTTGCAAGTAGGTATATAAATTTTATCAGTTCCCGTAATATGAGATCAGCATCGGTTCAAAAGGCAGGGGGACCCCTGTCAGGTTTGTTTCAAAGATTCATCTTTAGTATTATAATTACATCATGGAAAAGGCCAGGGTGCATCTGATAATTCATGGATATGTGCAAGGTGTTTACTATCGTGCCAGCACACAAGAAATCGCCATGAATCTGGGATTAAAGGGCTGGGTCAGAAACCTCCCTGACGGTAATGTCGAAGCTGTTTTTGAAGGTCCTTTAGATAAACTGCAGAGAGTCATCGAATGGTGCGAAGAAGGCCCTCCGGGTGCGAGAGTCACAAAAATTGACCGGAAATGGGATGATTTCTCTGGAGAGTTTTCCGGTTTTGAGGTAAGATACGGTTGGTAATTTACATTAACCTGTCAGCACAATGACTTGATTTAACAGTATATTTTAGACACCTATAGTACGCGGTTTTTCCCTCCTTCAAGTAATTCCGTACCAGTTAATGCTTCTGCTTATTATTGACAACAATACATTTACAGATGGATAATAGCAGATGCTTCAAACTGAGTCGGTGGGCATCAATTTAAATTTTGCTATAGATAAACGGTCTGCGCTTGATTTGTCCCGGATCACGGGCCCTGAACTTTATGAGTTATTTGAAATGGCCCGAAGGTTAAGGGAAAAATGCAGGGGGAATAAAGTAGATTTGTGTTCAATAATTAATGCCAAATCCGGCGCTTGCCCTGAAGACTGTTCATTTTGTGCTCAATCTTCGCATAATCAGACAGAAGCAAATATATATCCTCTGTTAAATAAAGAGAATATAATGGAGGCGGCACTCTCGGCAAAAAAGCTCGGGGCAAAGAGGTTTTGTATCGTTACGAGTGGGAAAACGCCTTCGGACAAAGACCTGGATAATATATGTCAATTTATTTCTGAACTCAGAAAGCATGAAATTATGCCGTGCGCTACTCTTGGGATGCTCGGTCATAATCAGTTAAAACAGCTTAAAGACGCCGGCCTGAACAGGTACCATCACAATCTTGAATCATCCGAGGAGTTTTTCAGTGAAATCTGTTCTACTCATACCTATAAGGACAAAATAAAAACTATCGAAGCGGCCAGGGCGCTTGATTTGACATTATGCAGCGGCGGGATCTTCGGCCTCGGCGAATCCTGGGAAGACAGGATCGAAATGGCGTTTGCACTTAAAGATATCAGGGTTGATTCCGTGCCCATAAACTTTTTTACTCCGGTAAAAGGCACGCCGCTCCAGGACAGGGACATGTTAAGTCCTTTGGAAGCTCTGAAGATCATTGCGATTTACAGACTTATAATGCCTGATCGCGAGATCAGGGTATGCGGCGGCAGACCGGCAACATTGCGTGATCTGAATTCACATATATTCACTGCCGGGGCTGACGGGCTTCTGATTGGCAACTACCTTACAACTCAGGGAAGGGCGCCGCTGGATGATTTGCGAATGATTCAAGACATGGGGCTTGAAATATAATGTCACGCCGCAATCAATACAGCATAAGGATGAGGTCAGCAAAGAGCGGTGGACATGTGTCCGGAGCTGAAGGAATATATGAGAAACATGACATCAGCAATATAGTCAAAGAGTATACTGAAAGGGCTCTTATTCATGACAAAGGATCTGCGGACGAAATACGCATTACAATCGAAGAATTAAAAGAGAAACCAAAAAAAATATCATCTCTCCCTCTTTATACTCTGAATACGAAAAATGCCGGGGCCGCAAAAAAAGCCGCCAGGGAAATACTCACCTCAGTGGGAATAACCGAGCGGGCAATTGAGGAGGCCTTCAGCGCCCTTGATGTCGGGATTACCATGAGAGGCGCAATGCTGATGAATATTGAAGGGGTAAGGCTGGAACCTGATCTCCTCAGAGGTGTCAGGGTGACCCGGATGGGCATTACCGAAAAGGCGGCGGCAGACCTGTCCAGAAAACTGGGGAGACTCGGCCTGAATAACAGCACGGTAAAGGAGGCCCTTATACTGGCAAGCAAGGTCCATAAATACCGCATGATGCTTGGGGAACTCTGTATATCTGATGACCCGAATTACACGACTGGGTATGTTGCCACACGTACCCACGGCTACATACGGCTTCCGCGAATCAAGAAAAGAGGAGTGCCGTTCGGAGGCAGGGCATTTTTTATTACGGGCGGCGAGGTGAAAGACCTTATCAAGTATCTCCAGATAACCCCGGTATTAATTAATAATATTAAACCTTGTGAAGGTATTGTAACGTTAAAAGATATCCTCGAACGAAAGGCAGGTCATTGACACCGCTGCATCCGGAACGGCATTTCGCACAATGCTGAGGCATCATCCCGCAATGATTAAATCTTTAACCAAGGGCATTAAATTAGTTCTGAAAGCGGCTATTATATCCCTGCTTTTCTCTGTTATTTATAATTCTGCATATAGCGCGAAGATTATATCATCCCGTATTCAGGCCGATTATGTGCTTGTCCAGAAGTCTTTAAAACAGTTGACACTCTATCATGACGAAAGACCGATCAAGACATACAACGTCGCACTCGGGCGCAACCCGATAGGGCCGAAGCTGACAGAAGGTGACCTCCGGACCCCGGAAGGGCGTTACACTATTGATTCCCGCAATTCCAACAGCAAATATCATTTGGCCCTGCATATATCTTATCCAAATGAGATCGATCTCCAGATTACCGGCATAGCGGGAGTGTCACCCGGTGGAAATATCATGATCCACGGCACAGGAGAGGAATATGCCTGGATGGGCGCATTCCATGATGTAGTCGACTGGACCGACGGATGTATTGCCGTCACCAATGAAGAGATCGAGGAAATCTGGAAATTGGTTCCGGACGGCACGCGAATCGAGATCGTCCCCTGATATTATGAGTCCGATTGGACATTTAACAATATCCTATGTATCGAGCAGGACATTCTTCAGAAATCTATCTCTTACTGCATTACTTGTAGGAGGAGTGCTGCCGGACATCGATTTTCTGTTTCTGTTTTTCAAATGGTTTAATCAGGCCCACAGGGTCGTTTCACATAATTTACTCTTCATACTGACTGCTTCTCTGTTTGCCGCTGCAGTTTCTGATAAGGGTCAAAAAAAAGCCGCTGGCTTAAGCTTATTAGCAGGAGGCATGCTGCATTTGATGATCGATTCAGTCATGGACATCAACCCGACGAACGGCATCGGCATAGCATTATTTTGGCCTTTTAGCGACAAGTTTTTTTCCCCATTTAATATTCTGAACCCCTCATTAAATTTAGCTGGATGGAGTAATCCTATGGGAATGGTCAGGACCCTTATCCCGGGGCTTTTATATGAAATTCCCTTTTACATAATCGCCGCGATTCTGTTTTTCAGACAAAAAAGGACCTGCCCCTGAAATATTTTGGCCGGACTGAGATTGTTTTTCAGGAAAAGGCTAAAAATAACCCGCTGTTTTAACTAGTTACAGTAAAATAATTATTGACTTTTCATAAAAAAAGATGCCATTATAATTGCGGAGTTTTTGGATGATTTTGTTTAAGAACAGGGCCACAAAGACTCAACACTTTGTGGCCTTTTTTTATATAAAGTCTTTTTTAGACATAGCTTATTAAAACCAAGGAGGTAAGGAGTTTTGGCAGACGGAAAAGTTAAATGGTTCAACGAATCAAAAGGGTACGGTTTTATTACAACTGAAGACAATGTGGATGTATTTGTACATTACTCGACAATCCAGGGTAACGGATTCAAAACCCTGGCCGAGGGCGATGCGGTAAGCTTTGAGATTGAACAAGGTCCGAAGGGACCCAAGGCCATCAACGTTGTCAAACAGTAAGTGTAATTATCAGGTTACAAAAATCCCCCTCATCTAAAGGGGGATTTTTGTATTTGATTGTTTTCTGTTACGCACTAGGAGAAAATCACAAAGAGACATTTAATATCGGGGCCTGCTTGCTTGACAAAGATTGTTATTTTCTTTAACATTTTCAATATCATTTAACATATTGAAGGAGCCATATGAAGGCGCGTAGCTCAGTGGGAGAGCGCTTCCTTGACACGGAAGAGGTCGCTGGTTCGATCCCAGTCGTGCCTACCATTAACAAGCAACCGGCTCAAGAAACTGAAGACTATCTTCAGATAACAGGGAGGAATTCAGTATTTTAGAATCATCAGAGAACGACAAGGCGCTTTTAGAGATATATCGTCATAGTACCTCCCACATTATGGCCCACGCAGTAAAAGAGCTTTTCCCTGACACAAAGCTTGCCATCGGTCCTGCCATTGCAGATGGTTTCTATTATGACCTGGACTGTGCTCACAGCATTACACAGGAAGACCTGGCGGAAATAGAAAAAAAAATGAAAGAAATTATAAAGGCGAAGAGACCCTTTGTAAGAAAAGAACTGTCCAGGGAGGCGGCCGTACAGCTTTTCAGCAAACTAGGTGAGACATACAAGGTTGAGCTGTTAAACGAAATAGAAGACGACACGGTTACTGTTTATGAAGAAGGCGACTTCACAGACCTCTGCCGCGGCCCGCACCTTGAATCAACCGGCAAAGTCAAGGCCTTCAAACTGCTGTCCGTCGCCGGAGCGTACTGGCGCGGAGACGAAAAGAACAAGATGCTCCAGCGGATATACGGGACTGCATTCCCCTCCAAGGAAGAACTCAAAAAGCATCTTGATTTTCTTGAAGAAGTGAAAAAGAGAGACCACAGACGTCTTGGTAAAGAACTGGACCTTTTCAGTTTAAACGATGACGTAGGTGCAGGACTCGTCCTATGGCATCCGAGAGGAGCAGCCATTCGCAGAGTGATTGAGAACTTCTGGCTGGACGAACATCATAAAGCCGGTTATCAGATACTTTATACTCCGCATATGGCGAAGCTCGATCTCTGGAAAAAAACCGGCCATCTCGATTTCTATAGAGAGAATATGTATTCTCCCATGGAAATAGAGGGGCTTGAATATGAAATAAAGCCTATGAACTGCCCCTTTCATGTCTCGATATTTAAAAGCCATTTAAGAAGCTTCAGGGACCTTCCCCTTCGTTTTGCGGAGTTGGGTACTGTTTACCGTTATGAACGCTCAGGAGTACTACACGGGCTGTTACGAGTACGCGGCTTTACCCAGGATGATGCCCATATATTCTGCCGAGAGGACCAGATCGAAAATGAGGTTTTGAGGGTCCTGGACTTTACCTTATTTATTCTCAAGACCTTTGGTTTTTCC
>JBFLYJ010000246.1:0-5368 GCA_040756635.1 Nitrospirota bacterium | reverse complement strand
CTTCAATTTCAAGTACAGTCCCAGGGGCAATGTCTATTGATATGTCGGACGGAGTTATATTCAGACATACGCCGTTGGCGGAAAGATTGGTGACGATACCTGAACAATTAATGCTGCCAGCCATCAGTTTTGCGTTAAGATTGACTTTGATTCTTCTTGATATCCTCTTCTCCATAGATTTAAATTAAGCATTAAATTGTTAATCCTGTCACCTATAATTTCTTATAGGTAGCCCTCATTTTATTCCTAAATACACCTTAATTAAAGTATCACCCTAGTATGCCGATAAATTATATATCCGCCAGATGGTTACGGAACATATTTGCGGAGATATATAAATTTATCAGAGGGGATTATAAGCAGTCGACAATCCAGAGAGGGGAGGGAGGATAAATAAATTAAAGCGATAATATTCAAAATCGGTTCTGAAAATTTCAGCCTGAACATAGGCTACTTAAAAGAAATAAAACCCTTCGCTGAACTGAAAAATACCTATGTCCCTAATTCTCCGGCATGGCTGACTGGACTTGTCAATCTCAGAGGCAGTCTCGTGCCTGTCATAGATTTGGGAATCGCCTTTAATATTAAAGACAAGGCAGACAGAGAGCATAACGTAATAATCCTTTCAATAAGCAACAGGATAATAGGGATTCTTGTCGACGTCATAGGGACTATTATGGACATCAATGACGAAGAACTGGAGAAACCACCCTCCACTATATCGCAAGAAAATATTAAATACATCTCCGGGGTGAAGCGTCTCGAAAACGGTCTTCTGGTCCATCTTGTCCCTGAAAGCCTGATCGACTTAAGAGACAGGCAGCGGAGTAGTGTTGAAAAAAGAATGTTTACAAGAAAAGAGACCGACATATCGGGTCATTATTGTTTGTCGGCAGACAATGAAGGCAATGCTGCATGGCTGCCATGTCGCGTACTTGATGTATCGCTCGGCGGGATGAAGATAATGATGGAGAGTCACCTTAATATAGGAACGTCGGTAATAATCAGTATACAGGAGGGGAAAGAGCTGGAAGGTATGATCGTCTGGTCAAAAAGTATTCAGGAACAGGAAGGTTTCTATACCGGCGTCAAGTTTACTGATCCCCCGGATGTGGTCAATGAAAAGATCCGCAAGATTATGGAGATATAAATTTATATGAGCCAGGAAAATACATCGAGCGATAAACAGTCTGAAGAGTTCTCGATAGATGCGATGCCGGACGAGATTGTGGTCGATTTTCTGACCGAGACAAAAGAGGGACTGGACGGCATAGAAGGTGATTTTATAACCCTTGAGGAAAACCCCGGCGATGTGGAACTCCTGAATAATATCTTTAGAATTTTTCATTCCATGAAAGGAGCCTCATCTTTCATAGGATTTCATAATCTGGAGAACGTGTCCCATAAAACGGAAGATGTGCTTAATAAACTCAGAAAATCAGAGCTCAGTCTCACATCAGAGATAATGGACACGCTCCTGAACGCGGTCGATACGATCAAGCTAATCCTGAAGGACATAGAAGAAAACAGAAAAGATACAGCAGTAGACAGCAGTGGCATTATCGCTAAACTCATGACAGTTGCCGGCGGGGCGCCCATGGTCGCAGGCAAATCACCAGTAAATGACGGCTCAGGCACAGCTAAAAGAGAGAGCGGCAAAGAAAAGGAGTCTGTGAAGAATTGCATCGGTAATCAGACAAATGAAGCCGATCCTGTAGAAATAATGACTGAGATGATATCCCCCAACATAATTGATGATTTCCTTGAGGAAGCGAATGAAGGACTGCGAAAACTCGAAGTAAGCTTTGTTGCGCTTGAGCAAGGGCCGCAAAACACAGAACTCATGAATGATATATTCCGTGTTGTGCACTCGATAAAGGGCTCTGCAGCGCTGATCGGATTCAGAAACCTGGAAGGACTAGCGCACAAAGCTGAGGATGTGCTTAACCAGTTGAGAAAAGGCGAGATGCACTTTAATTCTTCCGTAATGGACGCGCTGCTGAAGTCAGTTGATATCATCAAAACCTTGCTGAAAAACATCGAAAAAAACAAAAAAGATACCGCCGTAAATACGGAAGAAATTAAAAAGGTGCTTGAGTGCGTGGCCGCAGGCTCTGTACAGGGGGAGGCAGAGAAGTGTGCAATGAAGAATGATGAGCCGCCGGTTTCAGGAAATAATAAAGAAGCATGTCCTGGAGACGGAAAGATCGCCTCCCAGACGGCTCGGAATAATGCGGTTGTTTCGCTGCAGCCTGCTCCGGAGACTTTAGCACCTCGGTCCGGCACTATAAAGAATGATAATTCAAAGTCACTGGTTAGTCCCTCAAAAGAGGAGATTCGGTCTGTCAGAATAAGCGTGGAAAAACTGGACTACCTTTTTAATCTTATAGGCGAACTCGTTCTTTCACGCAACAGAAATATACAGCTTCACAGAGTCCTTTCAAAAAAATATCCAGACGAAGATACGATAACCTTTGACCTGACCGAGGCAGGAAGCTATCTGAACCAGCTGACATCGGAGATCCAGTGGGCGGTCATGAAGACCCGCATGCTTCCCGTGTCGTCCGTATTCAGTAAATTCCGCAGAGTTGTGAGAGACATTGCCAAAAACCTTGGGAAGGAAATAGACCTTCAGATGAGCGGAGAAGATACGGAGATAGACAAGAACATCATTGAAGGCATAGGTGACCCGCTCACGCATTTAATAAGGAATTCAGCTGACCATGGAATCGAGATGCCGGATGAAAGGGAATCGGTGGGAAAACCGAGGGAAGGCTGTATCAAGTTGAACGCATATTATGAAGAGAATTCAGTCATTATCAGCATAAGAGATGACGGTAAAGGCATCAACGTTAATGCCGTCAAGAGAAAAGCTATTGAAAAAGGCCTCATAACAGAAGCTGAAGAGGGAAGTCTTTCAAAGCAGGCGCTGTTGAATCTTATATTCGCCCCCGGACTTTCAACGGCCCAAAAGGTGTCCGCTGTTTCCGGCAGGGGTGTCGGCATGGATGTCGTTAAAACCAATATCGAAAAATTAAGGGGGCAGATCTTTATCGATTCCGATGTGGGTCTGGGGACCGAGATAAAAATGAAAATACCGCTGACACTCGCTATCCTTGACACCCTTATCGTAAAGATTCGTGACCAAAGATACGCTGTGTCCCTCTCAAATGTGGTTGAGACCCACAGGGTAGAGTACGGTCAGATAGAAACTGTGCGGGGGAGTATGGTATTCAGGATGAGAAATGAGCTGCTGCCGCTGGTCCTCCTTTCGGATGTATTCAATATCCCGTATAAATATAACAACAGCTCTGAGGTGACTATCATCGTCTTGAAGCAGGGACTCATGAGAATGGGCCTGGTAGTGGATAAAACTGCGGGCCAGGAAGAGGTAGTCATCAAGCCCCTGGACTGTCTGGAAGGGCTCACCGAACCGGAGGGCATATCAGGAGCAACCGTCCTGGGAGACGGGTCCATAACTTTTATACTGGATGTCGATTCCCTGATGAAGACCGCAAAGGCGACAGAGACGCGGCTGTCCTCTAACGATCCCAATGATAACGACATAATTTTATGGGACACGGGCTCAATAAATGTAGTGCTGGTTGACAACCTGGGCAAAGAGCAGTACGCGATACCCGCCAAGAATATTCGTGAAATAGAGCTTATTCACAAAACCGATATCGAAGAGATAGGCGGAAGACTCATGATAAGACACAGGGGGACTATAACACCACTTACAACCATGTCCGCCTTGACAGGGGTGTCTACTCAAAGGGAATTTGAAAAGTATTATATGGTGATATTAACAGACCCGACCAGCATAAACCGGAAGGAAGCGGGTTTGCTTGTGGGGCGCATGCTGGGTATAAAGACTATAGAGTCATCATCGATTAATACCGAAGGGAATCAATTCAAATGCGTAACAGGATCGACTATATTTAGCGGCAGAATAACATTGCTGCTGAATATTGAGGACGTAATGACCTCTGCGTTTTCCGAGAAATCAGTTTCCCTGAAAAGCGGCTCCCTTGCATCCTTTGACCCGTCTATCTCCAGTGCATGTGTTCTGGTTGTGGATGACGTAAAGACCCATCGCACGATTCTTGAAGACGTTGTCAAAGAGGCAGGCTACAGAGCGGTGTGCGCCGAGGACGGACTGGATGCATTGAATAAGCTTAATGATAACATCAGGCTTGTACTTACGGACCTTGAAATGCCCAACATGAACGGGTATGAATTGACAAGGGAAGTTAAAAAAAGGTGTCCGGGCATTCCCGTCATTATGGTAACTTCACTGGCAGGCGAAGAAGACATGGCAAAAGGCCTTGATGCCGGGGTAGACAAATACATGGTTAAATGGAACAAAGACGCCATGCTGCAGGAATTAAAAAAATACATATATGAACGTATCGGAAATTAAAAATAGATCTTTATCAAGGAGACTTCCTCATGGATATTAAAATTAAAACTAAGTTCTTAATTATTTTTCTTGTCCTGCTTGCCATAGCTGCGACAAATCTGTCTCTTATATACGCCCCGGAGTCCGGTTATCAGAAGGCGATATCGATCGCGTTGTTTGTGTTAACGGGTATTACCATAACGGCCGGATGGATATTTGTAAAAAGAGATATTGCCGGTCAGATACTTTTAATGGAAGAGAAGATCGGACAGGCGGCCGAAGGGGATTTGAGGGCCAGGATCAATGAAAGCAGCAATAATGAAATTGGTCAGCTAGCCATAGGGATAAACAAGATGATAGGGGACATGAATAATGCGCTGAAGAATATAGTGGATACCGTGTCCGAACTGACAGGCCTGGGGACCTCTCTGTCGTTCAAGAGTGAACAGACAGGGAAAAAAGCCGAAGAACAGACCAGTCAGGCATCTGCGGTCGCGACAGCAGCTGAACAGATGACGGCCACAGTAACTGACATAGCTCAGTCCTCGGCCAATGCAAGCGAGCTTTCCAGAATCGCACATGGTATTGTTGCAGAGAGTGCCGGAGTAATAAAAGATACTTCGGCAATCATCTATAAACAGGGGGAGAAGAGCAAGAAAATTGGAGAGGTAATTAAATTCATTAACGACATAGCCAACAAGACGGACCTGCTTGCGGTTAACGCTGCCATAGAGGCCGCCAATGCCGGTGAGCACGGCAAAGGTTTTGCCGTTGTTGCAGAAGAGGTAAGGAAGCTTGCCGAAAGGACGACAAAGGCGAGCGCAGAGATAACTTCCATAATTGAAGACATACAGTCCGGATCGGAACAGGCAGTGACGTCAATGGATAAAGTCAACCAGTCATTTGACGAGATCATGTCAAATGTTAATCAGGTCAATGATTTGATAATGCAGATTGCGGCCGCTG